>NZ_JADYXN010000396.1:0-500 GCF_015864285.1 Pseudoalteromonas sp. NZS100_1 | reverse complement strand
GAACTGGCGACCAGCACCAGGATGCCGACGCACAGCGCCAGCTGCGCCCAGGCCCAGCGGGAAAAGGCCATGATCGCGATCAGCGGGTAGAGGAGATAGGCGGCGACCTCCGTGCTGACCGACCAGCTGTTGCCGGCGATCGGCTGCGTGCCCCAGCCCCAGCTCTGGATCATCAGCAGGTTGGTGAGGATGTTGGGCAGGTCGAGTGGGATCGCCTGCGTCCCCGATACATTGACCAGGATGCGGGCCATGAAGACCAGGGTGACGATCAGGTGCAGCGGCCAGACGCGGGCGGTGCGGTTGATCAGGAAGTCCATGTAACTGGACCGACCCAGATTGTGCATCAGCCGGTCATAATAGCCGTAGGAAATGACGAAGCCGCTGAGAATGAAGAAAAGGTCGACCGCCAGGTAGGCGCGCGAGAAAAGCGGGATCGCGAAGGCCTGAAAGGCCGGCGCATGGGGAATATGGTAGAGCAGGACCGAAACGGCGGCGATGCC
>NZ_JADYXN010000395.1:0-501 GCF_015864285.1 Pseudoalteromonas sp. NZS100_1 | reverse complement strand
GAGGCCGGCATAGCGCCGCCGATCGAGATTGGCGGGCCGGCCAAGGCGGCGATGCAGCCCCTGCCCGAGGCGCACAAGGCAGCGGCGGCGTTCACGTTCACCATCCCCAAGGATGCGTTGCCGCAGGGCGGCGACGCCTTTCTGGAGATTGACTGGCGCGGCGATATCGGCCGGCTGTTCGATGGCCCCGGCATACTGGACGATGCCTATTGGGACGGGCGGGTCTGGCGGATCGGCCTCAAGCGCTTTGCCGCGCGGCTGGGACGGCCCTGGACGCTGACGGTGATGCCGCTGCGCGCCGATGCACCCATCTATCTGGACGATGCAGCGCGGGCGAAGCTGCCGGCGAGGGAACAGGTCGCGACGCTGGAGGTGCTGCGCATCGTCCCGGAATATCGCATGGAGGTGAAGGCATGACCCGGTTCACGCGTCGCGGCACATTCGGCCTTGCCACCCTGCCCCTGCTGGCCCGGCCAGCGCTGGCCAAGGCGGGAAAAAATG
>NZ_JADYXN010000394.1:0-502 GCF_015864285.1 Pseudoalteromonas sp. NZS100_1 | reverse complement strand
CCATCTTCCAGCTGGAGCATCCGTGATCACCACAGCATCGGTGCAGGCCTATGAGCCATCGGCTATTCTTCTGGACTATGCCACGACCAAAGCAGGCATTGTCGCCTATACCAAGGCGCTTGCAACGCAACTGATCGAGAAGGGTGTCCGAGCCAATGTGGTCGCGCCCGGCCCATTTTGGACCGTACTGCAACCCAGTGGGGGGCAGCCGCAGGAAAAGGTCAAAAAGTTCGGGGAACAGAGCCAGTTCGGTCGTCCTGGCCAGCCTGTCGAGATCGCGCGCCGTCCACACCAAACCGCCAAGCAGGAACAGCGCGGTCAGCAAATGGGTCGCGAGGCGAAAATGGCTGACGTCGACGCGATATTCGAGGCCCGAGGCGACCATCCACCAGCCGATCGCACCCTGCAGCCCGACGAGCGCGGCAAGCGCGAGCAAGCGCCAGCCGTAACCGCTGGGGATCGCGCGGCGCCAGGCGTACCAGATCAATGGCACGACCAGCGC
>NZ_JADYXN010000393.1:0-502 GCF_015864285.1 Pseudoalteromonas sp. NZS100_1 | reverse complement strand
TGGCGCTCGCGACGCTGATGCCGATCGTCGCGGGGGTGGGCGGCAATGCCGGCAGCCAGACCATGGCGGTGACGGTGCGTGCGCTCGCGACCAACCAGATTACCGGGTCAAACGCCCGTCGCACCATATTGCGCGAAATTCGCGTGGCGCTGCTCAACGGCTGCACCGTGGCGCTGGTGCTGGGGCTGGGCGTGGGGCTGGTGTTCCACAATGTCGCGCTGGGCGGCGTGATAGCCGCGGCGATGATGACCAATATCGTGACGGCCGGGCTGGCGGGCGCGGCGGTGCCGCTGGTGTTCGACCGGATGAACCTGGACCCGGCGGTGGCATCCTCCATCTTCGTCACCATGATCACGGATTCGATGGGCTTCTTCGCTTTTCTGGGGCTGGCGACGGCGGCGGGATTGACCGGCTGAACCGCCGCCCCATCTAGACGCCAATGCCGCTGCACCTGACCAAGATTGCCTTCCAGAGCGAAAGCCCCGCGACCCTCAAGGCCTGG
>NZ_JADYXN010000392.1:0-504 GCF_015864285.1 Pseudoalteromonas sp. NZS100_1 | reverse complement strand
ACATCACCGATCTCTCCGGCGGGCAACTCCAACGGGTCCTCATCGCACGCGCCCTCGTCTCCGACCCGCTTGTCCTGTTCCTCGACGAGCCGACCGGCGCGATGGACACGCAGAGCGAACGGCTTTTCATCACCGCGCTCGATAGCGCCGTCGCGAAATCGCAGACGGTGATTATCGCGACGCACCGCGAGGCGATCCTGCAGATTTGCGACCGCATCATCGTCATCGACGGCGGACGGATCGTCGCCGACGGCCCGCGCGCCGAGGTGCTCGCGCGATCGACCAAGGAACCGGCATCATGATCCCTGAGCTTAACATCGGGCGCGATGGCGCCGCAGCCGCCGACGCACCCTGGGCCGATGCCAGGCAGGGGGCGCCCAAGAGCCTGAGGCTGATCCTCCTGGGTCTCGCGCTGTTCGCGGCCGCGATCCTGTTCGCTTCGTCGAACGATCGCCTGTCGCGCTTCGTCGAGGGCATCGTCGCGAGCTGGACGGCCGATCCCGT
>NZ_JADYXN010000391.1:0-504 GCF_015864285.1 Pseudoalteromonas sp. NZS100_1 | reverse complement strand
GCGCTTCACCCTGAAGCGGCCTCAGGGTTCCTCGCCCTCGATCCGGGCGTCATAGCTGCTCAGCGCGCCGATGACGTCCGGCATCTTTTCGTAGCGCTTGCGCAGCAAGGCCAGCTTCGCGTCGGTGCCGGAGCAGAGTTCGGCGACGCTTTCCTCGATATAGGCGCGCCGTTCCGCATCATAGGGTTCCTCGCCGCGGAAATGGTCGCAGCTGTCGCGGTCGACCATGAAGGCGGTGACTTCGCGCGGGAAGGGGGCGGGCTGGGCTGCATTGCTGGACGGCGGCAGGTCGAGCGAATTGGTCGGGCCGGGCGGGCCGACGGTGACGATCGGCGCCGGGCGCGAAGGCAGGACGGCGGGCGGAGCGGGTGGTGGTGGATCGGGCTGGACGACGGCAACGGCCACCTGCTGCGGCGTGCTGACCGGGGCGGCCTGTGCGCTGTCATCGGACGAGCCCTTGCAGCCGGTGACGAGCACCAGCGCCAGCATCATCGGAAACAGCTT
>NZ_JADYXN010000390.1:0-504 GCF_015864285.1 Pseudoalteromonas sp. NZS100_1 | reverse complement strand
ATGCTCGATCAGCCAGATGCGCTCGCCCGCCTCGCCGGCGTGGATCGCGGCGGCGCGCGCCTCCATGTCGGCAAGCGCCGCATCATAATCGGTCAGGCCGGGGCTGATGGTCCATTCGGGTGGAGGAAGGGGGGGCATTACGCGGGCTATCCGGCGCGCCGCGGCGCCTTGCGCAAGACCCTCCGTAGCGCTTGCCGACAGGGCTGGACAGGAGCGCCGAAGATCGTCACCTTCGCCGCAACTGGGAAATCGAAAAAATGACGGGGTATCAATGGTAAAATTCGACATGGGCGCCGCGTGGGACGACACGCTGCAACTTCTGAAGTCGCACACGGCGCTGGTCGGCACGATTGCCGGCGTTTTCCTGTTCCTACCCGCGCTCGCGGTCGCATGGTTCGGCCCGGTGCCGATCGAGCCCGCGGCGGGCGCCGATTTCAATCAGGTCATGGAAACGTTTCGCGAAAGCTTTCGCCAGATGATCCCGGGGCAGCTGGCGATCGCGCT
>NZ_JADYXN010000389.1:0-505 GCF_015864285.1 Pseudoalteromonas sp. NZS100_1 | reverse complement strand
AGCCCTGCTTCAGCAATTCGCGCGACCGCGCCAGATCAGCCTGCTGCACGGCGGCGGCGGTCCGGGCCGAACCGCTCTGCGCCGCCGCGCTGTCCAGCGCCCGCGCATAATCGCTGTTGTCGAGACGCAGCAACGTCTGGCCCGCATGGACGCTGCTGCCAAGGTCGATCCTGCGCTCGACGATCCGCCCCGCCACTTCGAAACCGATCTGGCTTTCGAAGGCGGACCGGATTTCGCCGGCATAGGTTGTGCCGATGCCGGCATCGGCGCCGATGCGCTGGACGGCCACGGCACGCCGTTCATCCCTGACCTGCGGCTCATCCCGACAGGCCGGAAGCAGCAGCAACGCGATCGGTACGATATGGGCAAAACGTGCCATTCCATCCCCATGGAAAAAGGCCGCCGAGGCAGGCCGGTTCATGCAAGGCCAAGGGAATGGAGCAGGTCTGCAACCATCTGATACGCACTTTGTAACGCTATGTAACAGGCTGGCGGCGCTAGGCGC
>NZ_JADYXN010000039.1:0-31634 GCF_015864285.1 Pseudoalteromonas sp. NZS100_1 | reverse complement strand
TTTTTCACCCAAATTTGTATGCTTATTAGCATAACATTTCTTTCTTAATGGGTGGCCAAAATCACTGTACCACTACACTATCCATATTATCCACGGCAGAGTCCAGTATGTTATTTACAATTGAATCCTCAATTTCCGTTATAGGTACATAAAATTGAGCATTCTTAGTTAGTTCTAAACGTTCAGGCATACTCCATACTTCCTTGTAGTGCTAACGCCCCAATAGGGGCTAAAAATAGTTTGCTAAAATGTGTAGCGAAGAGGAACCGAGCAAACTGTTTTTAGTCCCGCTTAATTGGCTTGTTATAGGGCTGCCTCACTTTCTTGCGGCACAGGCACTGCGGACTCTAACTCTAAAATTTCTGAATACAATGTGATTAGGTGTTCAATAGTTAAATCTAATATCGGTTCATACATGAAAGAGTTGAGATGAATATTTGAGCTAACGGTAATGCTAACTTTCTCAAGAATTTTGATGGCATTACTGGTTGGTAATTCTTTTACGTATGCCTTTATTAATGCGCCAAACTGATTCTTTGACTGACACCAATAAGTATCGTCTTCTTTTAATTTACGCATTTCTTCGATAAGGAAAATTTCAGAACTCATTCTAATAGCTATTGATAACAGGACTTTGTCTTCTAAGTTAAGACCATCGTGATTAGCTCTATCCTTGATTTCGTTAGCTTTAGAAAATAGTAATTCTTTAAATGAGTTTGTGTTGGTTGTCGCGTAGGTTGTACCAAACAATCTGTTATAAATTTCATAATATTTCCCAATTGTAATTTGAGCTGTATCTTCCTTCCAGTGGAGAAGACTGGTGAGCTTCAAGTAGTCTGGATCATCTTCACCTTTTATGTACTCAAGCAAATTTCTTGTAAAAGGTACTGTTGCACACAAAATGAAGTCACTAGCTGATATGTGTTCTTTCCACTTACCAATAAAGTAATTTTTTATGCCTTCTGCTTTTGATAGCTTTATGCTATCACCAGTTCTACTTGCCATTAGGCATCTTTCATAACGTACAAAGCTATTAGACAAAGTCCTAAAGAAATCAAAATTATGAGTCAAAATTAATTGTGAAAAGTGTTCTACTTTTGATATATCTTCAAGATATTGAACAATTGCATGCTTATTCTTATAGTCGAAAGAATCCGCGACATCGTCAATAATAAAAAGTGTCTCCGTTGATTTCCTTTTTCTATCTTCGACTTCAAAGATAAAATTAAGAAGATAAAGTGCTCGTCGTTCTCCTTGGCTCAGAGACTTAATTTCACTTCTAGTACAATATATAAGGTCATCACCGTCTTTAAACGTAAACTTTAATTTTGCTTTATCTTTTCCTAACGCCGCATCAGCCTGATTAAATAATGACAAAGTGAATGGCATGTCTACAAAACGATTATTAAAAAGTTCTATAGCTATTGACCAGTTAGGAGCCTCTGTTGCCGCTGCTAATTCAATTTGTAGTAACTCAGCTTGATTAGTAGAAAAAGCTTGTAAAAACACATCAGTATCAGGGCAATTTTGAATATAAAAAGCCCATAAATTCCGTTTGAATTCTGATTGGTTTTCAGGTTTAACTTGATGTAAAAGTAAATCTACCTCTGTTGCAGAAATATTCTCCAAGAGTTCAATTAGTGCTTGAGTTTGTGCGTTTTTAGCTAAATTCACTCTCAACTTTTTGAGCTCAACATCACTGTCAATTGATTCATGCACAACTCTCATTTTTTCTTGCAGTTCTTCGTAATTAATTGAAGCATCATCACCTTGCAGATGAACTTTATGCCCACCGGCAAAGTACCCTTGCTTGTTTAAAGTACTAAAAGAAGTGTCTGCTTTCGTAGGGTTAAAAACCCCACGACTGTATATTGTTCCTGTTTGATTAAATAGATCTTGATAACGCTGATTAAATTCATTGGACTTTGATAAGAATTCAGGACTCTCTAATATCGAAATAGCTTTTGGATCAAATATTTCATTATAAATAAAGCTTTCTAAATCATCACCAAGAGCAACTCCTTTGGCTAACTCTATTGCCTTTACAAAATCATCTGTTTGAAAGTCACTTATCAAATGACTTACTACATCACCTTTTTTTAATTTGGATTTTTTTTGAAGTGATGTTTCAAGCTTTGACTTCAACTTATTAATATTAGAGATTAATGAGTCATATCTAGATTTACTTTCCTGATTAATCAGGATATTCGTTACAGCTTCATTATCAGTGCTTATTTCTATCTCGGATTTAAGAACATATATTTGTTCTTTTTGAATATCGACATTATCAGCTTTAACAATACAAGTAGGTTGGCGATTAAAACGTTCTTCTTTTGGTTGTTCGCCTTTTGATAAGGCATCAAAAGTTCTAGAAAACGATGTTTTCATCAGCCCATTTGGAGCATAGATTGAGTAAGCTTTAGCTTTTCCTCGGTCATTCGACAAATCAAAAGTTTCATCTAATGCAGAAATCCCGTAACAATTTTCAAGACGTACTTTAAGGTTATCCATAACTCATCCTTTTAATTATTCACAGAGGGTAGATTTATCCACTAGCCCTATAACAACTTTGTATCCGATATTTGTCGCTTTACAAACCGACAAATGTCCAAATATTACAAAGGTTCTAATTTAACCAGCTAATAAGCACTTGTAAACAAATAGTTAGCCGGCATTTAAGTTTCCTTGATGTAGAAATACCCCAAAATGGTAGAGATCAGTAATATCGGACAAAAAAGTAATGAGCTATAAAAATAGGTGTAAGCGATATTATTAATAAGATAACTTGAATTTTTTCTTCAAGTTTTTACCTTTAACCCACAACAAAAAAGCCGCTGTTTATTACAAACAGCGGCTTTTCTCTTAAAGCTTTAAACTTGATTTTTATTGTTTACCAATCACTTCCAGTCCACCCATGTATGGGCGTAATACTTCTGGTACTACTACTGTGCCATCGGCTTGTTGATAGTTTTCTAGTATGGCTACTAGTGTACGGCCAACGGCTAAGCCTGAACCATTTAGTGTATGTAGTAACTCTGGCTTTTTAACACCTTCACGGCGAAAACGTGCTTGCATACGACGCGCCTGAAAGTCAGCCATGTTTGAACATGATGAAATTTCGCGATATGTGTCTTGAGCAGGTAACCATACTTCTAAATCGTATGTTTTAGCTGAACCAAAGCCCATGTCGCCCATACATAAAATCACTTTACGGTACGGAAGTTCTAGCGCTTGTAGTATTTGCTCTGCATGACCTGTTAACTCTTCAAGCGTTGCCATTGAGTTTTCTGGTTTTACAAGCTGTACTAATTCAACTTTATCAAACTGATGCTGACGAATTAAGCCACGTGTATCACGACCATAGCTGCCTGCTTCACTTCTGAAACACGGCGTGTGGGCAACTAAGCGGATTGGTAAATCGCTTTCGTCGTAAATTTCGTCGCGGGCGCTGTTTGTAAGCGGTACTTCTGCTGTAGGAATTAAGCTAAAGCCGGCTTGTTGTTCGCCATCGTCGTTCACAAGGCCTAACGTATGGAACAAATCGCCCGCAAATTTAGGTAATTGGCTTGTGCCATAAAGGCTAGCGCTATTAACTAAGTACGGTACATACATTTCTGTATAGCCGTTTTTGTCTGCGTGTGTATCTAGCATAAATTGCGTTAGTGCACGGTGCATACGCGCAACTTGGCCGCGCATTACGGTAAAGCGTGCGCCACTAATTTTAACGCCCATTTCAAAGTCTAAACCGTTTAGGTCTTGGCCTACATCTACGTGGTCTTTAACTTCAAAATCGAATTTTTTAGGTGTGCCCCACGTTAAAATTTCAACGTTGTCGTCTTCGTCTTTACCGGCAGGTACTGACTCGTCTGGCAAGTTTGGAATTGCTAAAGCAATGTCGTTAATTGCGGCTAATACTGCATCTTGCTCAGTTTTAGCGGCGTCTAGCTCACTGCCTAAGTTAGCCACTGCATCAAGTAATGGCTGTGCGTCTTCGCCTTTTGCTTTGGCTTGACCAATTGCTTTTGCGCTTGCATTACGTTGACTTTGAAGTTCTTGCGTTTTTACTTGTAATGTTTTGCGTTTTTCTTCAAGTGCCGTTACCGTCGCTACATCGAGTTCGTAACCGCGCGCTGCTAAACGTGCTGCAGTTTGTTCGATGTCTTGACGTAAAAATTTAGAATCTAACATGTTAGTTTTTTAACCTTTTTGCATTACTAGCTGAAGGCCCAGCCAAGCCATAAAAATACACACCATCACGTTTAAGATGATATTGAGGGCCATTTTAATAAAGTGACCTTGTTGTAATAACAACAACGAGTCCATTGAGAATGTTGAAAAGGTGGTTAATGCACCTAAAAAGCCAATACCGATAAGGGTTTTGGCGGGGCTAGCGGTGATAATTTCTTTATCTATCAAACCGTACAAAATGCCCATTAACAATGAACCCAGAATATTAACCGTCAACGTGCCAAAAGGGAATCCCCTACCGAGGAGTTTTAGCATGCTTTCGCTAATAAAAAACCGTAAACACGCACCTGACGCTCCGCCAAGGGCAATCATCATATAAAGTTTAATCATTTTCGTACCGTTTAAGTGGGCTTTGCGCATCGCGCTCTTTTAGGTAGTCGAGTTTTTGTTTAATTTTTTGCTCAAGTCCGCGATCGCTCGGTAAGTAATATTCCTTACCTTCCATTTCTGGCGGTAAGTACTTTTCACCTGCGGCAAATGCGCCATCTTCGTTATGCGCATAGCGGTACTCGGCGCCGTAACCTAAGTCTTTCATTAAGTTGGTTGGGGCATTGCGTAAATGCTCTGGCACTGGGTAACTTGGCTCGTTTTGAGCATCTGCTTTGGCTTGATTAAACGCCATATACACCGCATTACTTTTAGGTGCGCTGGCTAAATACAATGTGGCTTGTGCAATAGCGCGCTCACCTTCGCCTGGGCCTACTCGCTGAAATATATCCCACGCATTTAAGGCCACTTCCATCGCACGCGGATCGGCGTTACCAATGTCTTCTGTAGCTATGGCAAGTAAACGCCTTGCAACATATAGAGGGTCACCACCGCCGGCTAAAATTCGGCAATACCAATACAATGCACCATCAGGAGAGCTGCCACGTACTGATTTGTGAAAGGCTGATATTAAATCGTAAAATTCATCGCCGCCTTTATCGTATTTAGCTAAATGAGTAGGTAACACTTGGCTAAGTACGTGCTCGTCTACGTTGTATTGACCGTTTTGCTCGGTTGTTAAATCAACTGCTTGTTCAAGTAAATTAAGTACTTTGCGCGCATCGCCGCCACTTGCTTGGCACAGTGCCTTTTTAGCGTTGTCAGCAATAGTGATATGCTTTTGGCTTAATTGTTCGTCTTGCTTAAGTGCGCGTTCTATTACGGTGTATAAATCACTATCGGCAAGCGATTTTAAAACATACACACGCGCACGCGACAATATAGCGTTGTTAAGGGCAAACGAGGGGTTTTCGGTGGTAGCACCTACAAATATAAAGGTACCGTCTTCTATGTGCGGTAAAAAAGCATCTTGCTGAGATTTATTAAAGCGGTGAACCTCGTCAACAAACATAAGGGTGCGTTGGCCACGGCTTTCTAGGTTATCGCGCGCTTGCGTTACGCTGTCACGTATATCTTTTACGCCTGCGGTTACCGCCGACATTTGAATAAGTGAGGCATCAGCATGGTTGGCAATTATTTGCGCAAGTGTTGTTTTACCTACACCCGGCGGGCCCCATAAAATTAAACTATGGCATCGCCCCGCGACAATGGCTTGATGCAATGGTTTGTCAGCACTTAATAAATGCTGTTGACCAATGTACTCGTCAAGCGTTGTAGGGCGCATACGCGCGGCAAGTGGGCGTACATCGGGCCCAAAATTAAATCCTAAATTACTCACCGTTACTCTGATCGTCTATTTCAACACCTTCAGGAGGCGTAAATTCAAAAGTGCTTTTATCAAGCGGTGTATTAACTTGTGCATTGTTAAACGTAAATGACGATAACTGCCCTGAGTTGTCGGTAACTACTAATTTAGCAAGGCCTTGTTCGTTATCTGCAAACGCTATATCAAGTTGTTCAACTTGGCTTTCTACGCCTTTATTTGGTGTTACGCTAAAGCCTGTATTTGTTGCAAGTACGCTGTATTTTTCCCACTGTGCTGGGTCTTTAGATGTAAGTAGCACAAATGGTGTTGAGTCGATTAGGCTGCTGGTTTTCATAATCGTTACTTGCTCAGCAAAGCTGTCAAAGTAATAGGTTTTATCGCCGTTTGATACAAATAACGTATCGTCTGGATTAGTTTGCTGCCAGCGAATCATCATAGGCTGTTGAAGCGCTATTGTGCCCTCGCCTTGCATAACAGCTTGGCCTTCTTTGTCTGTTACTTTTTGTGCAAACTGCGCTTTAAAGCTTTTTAAAGTAGCAAGTCTGTCTTGTAATGCTTGGCTGTCATCAGCAAAGCTTGGTGCGGCAAGTACGCTGCCTAACACTAATAATAAGGCGTTAAATTTTTTCATGAATTTGCTCCATTAGGTACTAATACATCGCGAGCGCCGTTATGACCTGGTGAACTCACGATACCCGATGTTTCCATTTGTTCTACTAAGCGTGCTGCTCGGTTATAACCAACACGTAGTTTACGTTGTACTGACGATACCGATACTTTGCCGGTTTCGATTACAAACGACACAGCTTCGTCGTATAGCGGATCGTTTTCTTCGTCTGCGTTTTCGCTTGCTTCACCTGGTAATAAAATATCCTCGCTTGCATCGCCATTGAGTATTTCATCAACGTAATTTGGTTTTGCACGCGCTTTCCAATCGTTTACTACGGCATGTACTTCATGGTCGTCTACAAACGCGCCATGCACACGCTCTGGTACGCTAGTACCCGGTGGTAAATAAAGCATATCACCCATACCGAGTAAGTTTTCGGCGCCTTGTTGATCAAGTATGGTGCGCGAATCTATTTTACTTGATACCTGAAACGCCATACGTGTTGGTATATTTGCTTTAATTAAACCTGTAATTACATCAACCGATGGGCGCTGAGTTGCTAGTATTAAGTGAATACCTGCCGCACGTGCTTTTTGGGCAATACGTGCAATTAGCTCTTCTACTTTTTTACCTACAATCATCATCATGTCGGCAAATTCGTCAATTACTACAACAATACTTGGTAATTTACCTAGCTCGTCTGGGCCTTCTTTCATGCCATCGGTGTCTTTAAATAATGGGTCAAGAATCGGGTAACCCGCTTCTTTTGCTTCAAGCACTTTTTGGTTATAACCTTTTAAGTTACGCACACCTAATGCTGACATTAATTTATAACGACGTTCCATTTCGCCTACACACCAACGCAGTGCGTTAGCCGCTTCTTTCATGTCGGTAACTACTTCACACAATAAATGCGGAATGCCTTCGTATACTGAAAGCTCAAGCATTTTAGGGTCAATCATGATCATACGTACATCGTCAGGACCTGATTTGTACAGCAAGCTTACTATCATGACATTAACGCCCACTGATTTACCCGAGCCTGTAGTACCGGCAACAAGTAAGTGTGGCATTTTACCAAGGTCAGCACATACAGGCTGACCGGCAATATCTTTACCTAACACCATGGTAAGTGGCGACGGGTTTTGCTCAAATTTAGGCGCGTTTATTACCTCTGACAAACGTACTATTTCGCGGTGTTTGTTAGGAAGCTCAATACCTACATACGTTTTACCCGGTATAACTTCTACAACACGCACACTAATTGCCGAAAGCGAACGAGCTAAGTCTTTAGCCAAACCTGTAATTTTAGACACTTTAATACCGGGTGCTAAATCTAGCTCAAAACGTGTAACAACTGGCCCTGGGTATACAGCAACAACTTTAGCTTGAACGTTAAAGTCGAGTAATTTTGTCTCTACTAGGCGCGATACTGTATCGAGCTCTTCTTGCGAAATAGGGTTTTTAGCTTTATCCGGTCTGTCGAGTAAATCAAGCGACGGTAATGGCCCCGGTGGTGGCTCTTGCGTTAGTAATTGCTCAAACTTTTCTTTAGCCGTTGGCGGCGGTTGATACGCAGGTTTTGGCTTAGGCATTGGCCTAGCTGGCGATACCACCGTTGTGACTGGTTTTTCTGGCTCTATAACGGGGCTTTGGTCTAGTGCATTTAATGCAGCTTCTGTATCCATTGGCTCGTCATCTATGGCGCTAAAGCCAATTTCTTGATCGAGTATGTCGTCAAGCTCATCAAACGGCATAAAGTCATCACTAATTTGTGGCTCGCTAAATGGCGTTTGCGGTTTATTAATTGCTTTTTGTTTCTCTGCTTTTTTAGCTGATGTAGGCAGCTCTATTTGCTCTTTTATATCGTCTTCAAAATGGGCGTCTATTTCATCGTAATTATTTGCTTTGCCCGCAGCGTGTTCTCGGTGCATCCAACCTTTTGCGTACGATACAATAAAGCGGTAAAACCTAACCATTAAATCGCCAAGGTAATCTACAAAATCAACCCACGATACACCCGTTAATAAGGTAAGCCCGGCAAAAAAGAAACACAGCAATAATATAGATGTACCGGTAAAGTTAAATGCAGGCATCATCGCTGATGCAATAACATCGCCCACTACCCCACCAGAGGAAAAGTTATAAATATCGTCAAAATTGATACTACTAATAGCGGTAGCTGAGGTAATAAATAAAGCAAAACCAATAACACGCAGCGCTAAGGTGGTGTAATCAAGCTGTAAAATGCGGTGAGGTTGTTTAAATAGCAAGTAGCCAAATAGCTGAATGGCCGCTGGCACTAAGTAAGCCAACCAACCAAAGGTGAGTAATAAAATGTCGGCTATCCATGCACCGGCTGCTCCTGTGATGTTGCTTACTTCGCTAAAACTAGTTTGCGACCATGCAGCATCTGCTGGATCAAAGCTGATCAAGGCACATAAAATAAATATTGCCGTAAAGGTGCTGATAATCAGCCCTGTTTCTAATAGTCTTTGCACACCGTTTAGGCGCATAGTTCCCTATTCCTCTTTATTATTCTATTTTTATTCACACTTACTTAGCAGTGAAATACCTTAGCAGGAAATGCAATTTGTTGCACTTTATCTTAACCTTGATGGCCTGATTATGAACAAGTTTTTATAATTTGAGCTTATATAAGTAAATGACGCAGCTAATATAAATAACCTTAAGTAATATAAGGACGAATAATTACACCTTCTTCACCTTTTACTTCTTCCATTACTACATAAGTTCGGCTTTCACTAACGTTAGGCAATTTTAATAATATGTCACCTAATACACCACGGTATTCTGACATATCATTTACGCGCGTTTTAAGTAAAAAATCAAAATTACCCGATACTAAATGACATTCGATAATTTCTTCGTGCTTTTTAACGGCCGCACTAAACTCATCAAATACGTCGGGAGATGTTTTAGTAATTGTTACTTCTACATACACCGATAAACCTTGCCCAAGCTTAGCTGGATCGACCACTGCTTTATAGCCAAGTATGTAGCCTTCTCGTTCTAGCTTTTTCACTCGCTCCAGACAGGGCGTGGCGCTTAGGCCAACTCGTCTGGCCAGTTCAACATTTGACAAGCGTCCATCGTGCTGTAATTCCATTAAAATTTTACGGTCAATTCTATCTAATAACTGATGCATAGTACCAACTAGTTTTTTGTGCTGTTTATTTTTGTTATATAGATGATAACACTAGATTTGACTTTAAAAAAGGTGAGACACACGGGCTTATGATGAATATAATAGTGAAAAATGTTAATCCGTTCTTAATAAGGCAAATGATATGATTATTGGTGTTCCTAAAGAAATTAAAAACCATGAATACCGTGTAGGTATGGTTCCTGCGAGTGTTCGTGAATTAGTAAACCACGGTCATCAAGTGATTGTAGAAACTGATGCAGGCATGGGTATTGGTTTTACTAACGAAGATTACACGCTAGCGGGTGCTGAAATTTTAGCAACTGCTGCTGACGTTTTCGCTAAAGCAGACATGATTGTAAAAGTAAAAGAGCCACAAGCTGTTGAACGTGCAATGCTACGTGAAGACCAAATTCTTTTCACTTACTTACACCTTGCACCTGATCTTCCACAAACTGAAGACCTTGTAAAAAGCAAAGCTATTTGTATTGCATACGAAACTGTAACTGACTCTCGCGGTGGTTTACCGCTTCTTGCTCCTATGAGCGAAGTTGCTGGTCGTATGTCTATTCAAGCTGGTGCACAAGCGCTAGAAAAATCTAACCACGGTCGTGGCATGCTACTAGGTGGCGTACCAGGCGTTGAAGCAGCTAAAGTTGTTATCATTGGCGGCGGCATGGTTGGTCGTAGTGCAGCGCAAATGGCTGTTGGCCTTGGTGCTGAAGTTGTCGTTCTTGACCGTAACATCGACGTTTTACGTGCACTAGATGCGCAATTTGGTAATAAAGTAAAAGCTATTTACTCAACTGCTGATGCACTAGAAAAACATGTACTAGAAGCTGACTTAGTAATTGGTGGCGTACTAATTCCAGGTGCTGCTGCACCTAAACTAGTAACTGCTGAACACATTAAAGCAATGAAACCTGGTTCTGCAATTGTTGACGTTGCAATCGACCAAGGTGGCTGTATTGCTACTTCTAAAGCAACTACGCATGCAGATCCTACTTTCATCGTTGATGAAGTTGTTCACTACTGTGTTGCTAACATGCCAGGCGCTGTTCCTCGTACATCTACGTTTGCACTTAATAATGCAACATTGCCTTTCATCATTAACCTTGCAAACAAAGGTTATAAAAAGGCATTACTAGATGATGCTCACTTCTTAAAAGGCTTAAACGTAATTAAAGGCCAAGTAACTTACAAAGAAGTAGCTGAAGCGTTCAACATGGAATATGTTGACCCACGCACTGCAGTAGAAAACGCGTAACTACTATTGTTACCGCTTATACCTAAGTAATTATTTAGGTATAAGCATTAAAAAAGCAGCTAATTAGCTGCTTTTTTTGTGTCTAAATTTTAGATTTATACCAATCACATTAGATAAAACGCTTGATAATAAAATCGACTTTTACACGCTTAGCTTGGCCTAGTAATTTTTTAACTGGCTGCGGGTAATCGTCCATCGTTTCTAAATCATCTGGGCCTGTTAAACGTCGGCAGTGTTGTAAAATTTCCTGCTTTTCGTTATCAATAGCATCCATAATTGTTTGCTCTGGATCTTCTATTAAAATACCGTTTTCGATATCAAGACCCCATGCACGCGGATTTAAGTTATGCCCGCTCAGTAAATGTTTTGTTCTATCTGAACAAATACCTTTTAAATGAAACGAATTGCTTTCATCTTTCCACAGATACACATTTAAATTACCGTTGTCGATATGGCGCTTTTGCGTTTTTACAAACTTATGTAAAATGGTTTCGTATAAATAAGGTAATGCCCCTATTTTACTAAACGGCTCGCTTGGCGGTAAATAAAAGTCATTTGCTGTTTTATCGCCTACAACAATAGTCACTTGCTTACCCTGCTTTAATAATCGACGCAGTGATCGCATAAGCGGCGCCGGAAAATTAAAGTATGGCGTATACAACACAAGTTCTTGCTCTGTGTTATCAAATAACGCTTTTATTAAACGATTTAATTCGTTATTACGACGCCCAAGCCCTAAAAATAAGCGAATACCTAATGCTTTCGTATTTAGCTGCTCTGCTGCGTTATAACTTGCGACTTTTAAATCACGCATTAATTGCTTTTGATCAAGCTTAAAGTCGTGCAAACGCTTAAGCGGTCGTGTGTCTATGCGCGGCACAGCAACTGAACTAAGCAGCTTTGTTTCAATAAAATCAACTACTGAGTCACACAGTTCGCTCTGCGTTATTAAAAAGTAACGATCGAGTCTGTAGCGCTCGTTGTATTGCAAGTAAACGTTGTTTAAGCTTGCACCGCTGTAAAGTAAGGTGTCGTCAATTACAAAACCTTTTAAATGCAATACACCAAAAAGCTCTTTAGCTTTTACAGGTACGCCATACACTTGTACGTTCGATTTAAACTTTTCTAAATCGTCACAGTATAAGCTTGCGTTGCCGTCTGATTTATCTGCGCCAATTAAACCACGTTGCGCACGATGAAAATCCACCAGCACTTTTACCTCAAGTGCCGGGTTTGCCAATGACACACGATGCAGCGCTTCTAAAATTTCGCGACCCGCTTCGTCATCTTGTAAATACAACGCCGTAATATAAATTCGTTTTTTTGCGTTCGCTATCAAGCGTAGCAATTGCGTTCGGTAATCTTGCGCATTGGTTAAGACGTTAACGTCTTTTGAAGTCAACCCGAATGCGGGTTTTTCCTGCCAAAATAACATAGTTGCCTATTTGCTTAGGTCACATAATCTATCAGTGACAAATAAAATTAGGTAAAACATAACAAAAAAAATCAAAGGGGTCATGAAATAACGCTGTTTTGTTGCCTGTTAGTCTATTTATTGAGCTACTTAGGCATTTTAACTGTAAAAGCAAAGAACTCTAGTACACAATACTGCACAGCTTTTCGATTTAAGAAAAAAAATAATCGCGGATTTTGTTTACATCTGCCTTGTTTTTCTTAGAATCAAGCGCATTAATGAGCATATTGAACACCGTATTAAACGTTTAGGAAAAATAATGACTGAAGCAAAACATTGTAAGCTACTAATTTTAGGCTCTGGCCCAGCTGGTTATACTGCCGCAGTATATGCAGCACGTGCAAATTTAAACCCTGTTTTAATTACAGGCATTCAACAAGGTGGCCAATTAACAACCACAACTGAAGTTGAAAACTGGCCTGGTGATGCACACGGTTTAACAGGCCCTGCGTTAATGGATCGTATGAAAGAGCATGCTGAGCGCTTTGAAACTGAAATCATATTTGATCACATTAATAAAGTAGATGTATCTAAGCGCCCTTTCACACTAACTGGCGACCAAGGTACTTACACATGTGATGCATTAATCATTGCAACCGGTGCATCTGCTAAATACTTAGGCTTAGAGTCAGAAACTAATTTCCAAGGCCGTGGTGTTTCGGCCTGTGCTACATGTGACGGCTTTTTCTATAAAGGTCAAAAAGTAGCAGTTGTGGGTGGTGGTAATACAGCGGTTGAAGAAGCGCTTTACTTATCTAACATTGCTGACGAAGTACATGTTATTCACCGTCGTGATAGTTTCCGCAGTGAAAAAATACTTGCTGACCGCCTTGCTGAAAAAGCAGCAAACGGTAACGTTGTAATGCATTACAACCGCACGCTTGACGAAGTATTAGGCGACCAAATGGGCGTAACAGGCGTACGTATTAAAGATGCACACTCTGATGCAACTGAAGAGCTAGATTTAGCCGGCGTATTTATTGCTATTGGTCACAAGCCAAATACCGATATGTTTGTTGGTCAACTAGAAATGAAAGATGGCTACTTAGTTGTAGAGTCTGGTCTTCACGGTAACGCGACTCAAACAAGCGTAGAAGGCGTTTTTGCTGCAGGTGATGTGTCAGACCACATTTACCGTCAAGCAATCACATCTGCGGGTACAGGCTGTATGGCTGCCCTTGATGCTGAACGTTTCTTAGATAATCTATAAGCGGTCAAAATAATTTAGAGGGGCTGATTATTCAGCCCTTTTTTTATGTCTAAAATATAGTTACACTTTTACGATCAATTATAAAATAAGTACTGTATGAGAAATCAGCTATACCAACTAAGCGAAAACGATATAGCATTCCCCAATCCGGAATACGCATTAGAATCCCCTGATGGCTTGTTAGCAATTGGCGGAGATTTGAGTTTGCCTCGCCTAAGTAATGCCTACAAAAGCGGAGTATTCCCTTGGTTTAGTGAAGATGAGCCTATTATGTGGTGGTCGCCGAGCGAACGAGGCATTTTTGAGCTTAATGATTTTCATATAAGTAAGAGCCTGCGTAAGCATTTAAAAAAACACCCTGTTAGAGTAACCATTAATAATGCCTTTGAGGAAGTGATAGAAGCCTGTCGCGATCAACGCATTGATACCGATGGCACCTGGATCACCTCTGACATGCTCGACGCTTACGTTAACGCGCACAATGCAGGCATTGCACATAGTTTAGAGGTGTGGAGTAACGGAGAGCTTGCAGGTGGCTTATACGGCATAATGCAAAATGGTGTATTTTGTGGTGAGTCTATGTTTCATCATCAAACCAATTGCTCTAAGCTTGCTATGTGGGCACTGGTAAATTGGCTTAAACGCCATGATGCACACTTTATTGATTGCCAGCTAGAAAATCCTTATTTAATGACCCTAGGTGCACAAGTAATCCCCCGTTCCACATTTTTGACTAAACTAAAAGCTGCACATAACTATACTGTTAACCCTATTATGTGGGAGCCACAAGAACTTGACGCAATCTATGAATGAGCAACTTCCGGCTCGTGTTGGTTTAACCCAAGAGTTTGACTGTAGTTATTTACCCAACAGACGCGAGCAACTTTTAGTTATTCTTGACCCTAGTTGCTACAGCACCGACAAATTTGAGTCTTTATTAGGCTTGGGATTTCGTCGCAGTGGTAACCAAATATACCGTCCGCACTGCCCAATATGCAGCGCATGTAGTTCTGTACGTGTATTAGCACAAGACTTTATACCCTCAAAATCGCAAAAACGTAAACTAAACAAAGCAAAAACACAGTTTGAGGTAAAATTTTCAACGCAAGAGCGACCTGAATACTATCCGCTTTATAGCAAGTACATAACGATGCGTCATCAGGATGGAAGTATGTATCCTCCTGAAAAAGAACAGTTTCAAAGTTTTTTGCTTTGTAGTTGGCTCAAGATCACATTTATTGAACTGTGGCACCAAGATACTTTAGTCGCAGTTGCCGTAACTGATTGTATGAATAGCGCTATTTCTGCAATTTATACCTTTTTTGATCCCGACTTTGAACACTATAGTTTAGGCTCTGTGATGATATTAGAGCAGCTAAAGTTTGCAAAAGAGCAAAATAAGCAATACGTGTACTTGGGCTATCAAATTGATGAATGCGACAAAATGAAGTACAAAACTCAGTTTTTACCTGCTCAAAAACAGCTCAATGATGAGTGGGTGGCTATTTAATTTGCAAATATAGCCCCTGCGCCTTTACTTATTGGAGTATTTTGGGCAAAATCTGCAGCGTTTAACTATTAAAGAGGTGTTACGCTAAACATGGCGAAAGAAGACGTAATCGAAATGCAAGGGACAGTCCTTGATACTTTACCAAATACAATGTTCCGAGTTGAGCTAGAAAATGGTCACGTAGTTGTGGCTCATATTTCAGGCAAAATGCGCAAAAACTATATCCGTATTTTAACCGGCGATAAAGTAACGGTAGAAATGACTCCTTACGATTTATCAAAGGGTCGTATCGTATTCCGTGCTCGCTAAGTAAGTGCGTAAACGAGATTTAGTTTTTGGCTAGTGTTTTACTAGCTTTAAGCGTTTATTAAATGTAATTGATAGACATTGACTAGCAATTACATTTAATAAACAAAAAGCCCAGTTTTTGCTGGGTTTTTTGTTGCCTATAAAAAAATCAAAAAAATGGCCCGCTATTATGTAGCGGGCCATTTTATTTAATTAAATTATTTAATTAACGTTTTACGCTGGTGTTAAATTACTCTCGTAATCAAAGCGAATCTTCTTGTCTTTAACTGATACTTTAACCGTACCGCCATCAACAAGTTCACCAAACAGTATTTCGTTAGCTAATTGCTTTTTAAGCTCTTCTTGAATAACACGTGCCATTGGACGTGCACCCATTGCTTTATCGTAGCCTTTATCTGCCAACCACTCACGTGCTTTAGACGTAAGCTCAAGGTTAACTGATTTTTTATCAAGCTGCGCTTGCAGTTCCACAATAAACTTATCAACCACCAGTAAAATAACTTCACGTTCAAGGTGATTAAACCAAATGATGTTATCTAAACGGTTTCTAAATTCTGGTGAAAATACTTTATTAATTGCACCCATTGCATCGTGCGTATGATCTTGCTCTGTAAAACCAATCGACTTACGCGTAGTTTCTTGAACGCCCGCATTGGTAGTCATTACAACCACTACGTTTCTAAAATCAGCTTTACGGCCGTTATTATCGGTCAACGTACCGTGATCCATAACCTGTAGCAAAATGTTGTAAATGTCTGGATGCGCTTTTTCAATCTCATCTAGTAGTACAACAGCATGTGGATTTTTAATAACTGCTTCTGTTAATAAACCACCTTGCTCAAAACCAACATACCCTGGTGGAGCACCAATTAATCGACTAATTGCATGGCGTTCTACATATTCCGACATATCAAAACGAATAAACTCAACACCCATACATTTAGCAAGTTGCTTAGTTACTTCGGTTTTACCCACACCGGTAGGCCCTGCAAACAAAAACGAACCTACTGGCTTTTCTTCGCTCGATAAACCAGAGCGAGATAAACGAATAGCTGATGTAAGTGCGTCAATAGATTGATCTTGCCCAAACACGAGCATTTTAAGGTTACGGTCTAAGTTTTTAAGCGTTTCTTTATCTGTCGACGAGACGCTTTGCGCTGGGATACGTGCCATTTTAGATATAATTAGTTCTATATCTGCCACGCCAATGGTTTTTTTACGTTTAGAGCTAGGTTGCAGACGCTGGCTTGCACCGGCTTCATCAATTACATCAATGGCTTTATCTGGCAAGTGGCGCTCATTAATGTATTTAGCACTGAGTTCTGCAGCTGCTTTTAGTGCTTTTTGAGTGTAACGAATGCCATGATGCTCTTCGTAACGCTCTTTTAAGCCGTTTAATATTTTAGTGGTATCGGCAACACTTGGCTCAAGTACATCAATTTTTTGGAAGCGACGTACCAATGCACGGTCTTTCTCAAAAATATTTTTATACTCGTTGTAAGTTGTTGAACCCATACAACGTAGCTTACCACTTGAAAGGAGTGGTTTAAGCAAGTTTGATGCGTCCATAACACCACCAGACGCCGCGCCGGCTCCAATAATAGTATGTATTTCGTCAATAAATAAAATAGATCCAGGCTCTGCTTGTAGTTCTTTTAATAAGCTTTTAAAACGCTTTTCAAAGTCGCCACGGTATTTAGTGCCCGCAAGCAGCGCGCCCATATCGAGTGAGTACACAACAGCATCTGCAATTACTTCTGGTACTTGCTTATTGACAATGCGATACGCTAAGCCTTCAGCAATAGCTGTTTTACCAACGCCCGCTTCACCAACAAGGAGTGGGTTATTCTTTTTACGACGACACAATACTTGTACCGTGCGCTCTACTTCGCTGTCGCGCCCGATCAGTGGGTCAATGTTACCTTCACGTGCTTGAACGTTTAAGTTTGTTGTAAAGCTGTCTAGCTTGCTTGCTTCTTCATTTTGAACTTCTTGCACTTCATCATGAATATCGTCGCTGTCGTTACCTAATTCATCATCAGCTTTAGAAATACCGTGCGAAATAAAGTTAACAATATCTAAGCGCGATACATCGTGCTTTTTAAGTAAGTAAACAGCTTGGCTTTCTTGCTCAGAAAAAATAGCGACTAGTACGTTTACGCCTGTAACTTCATTTTTGCCTGAGGATTGCACATGGAACACAGCACGTTGTAATACACGTTGAAAACCAAGTGTTGGCTGAGTTTCACGTTCTTCTTCTAAATCTGGAATGACGGGTGTTGTTTCGTCAATAAATTCTAATAATTCGGTTTTTAAACCAGAAATATTAACACCACACGCGTTTAGGGCTTCTCCTGCAGAAGGATTATCTAACAGCGCAAGTAAAAGGTGCTCTACGGTCATAAACTCATGACGGCGAGTGCGCGCTTCACGAAACGCGGCATTTAATGTGAGTTCTAAGTCTTTGTTTAGCATTGGCAACCCCTTACTGAGATAATAATTTATACCACAACAATCGGATGTTTGATCACCCTAATTGGTATTTATTCCTGCTCACAACTACAAAGCAGTGGATGCTCGTTATCACGCGCGTAGCGGTTAACTTGTTCAGCTTTGGTGTGGGCTACGTCAGCGCTGTAAACACCACATATACCCTTACCTTTTTCATGAACCTGAAGCATCACGTCGGTTGCTCTATCGCTATCCATATTAAAAAACGTCGTTAAAACTTCTATTACAAAGTCCATCGGCGTGTAGTCGTCGTTATTTAAAACAACTTTATATTTTCGCGGCGGCTGTAGCTTTTGCTTTTCGCTGTCGCGAACTGTATCGATAACACCTGAATCTTTCATACCACTCATAATTAAATATAGTCTTGTCTTTGTAACTCAAGCAAACTTGAATAAAAAATAAATAAAATGTTAAAAAAATAACTCAAAACACTTGACTGGTTGGCTAAATAAACTACAGTCAAACGTAGATTGATTAAACCTTAGTCAGTCTAGCAAATAATACAATTTAGAATAACTAAATTAGTCAACTTATTGAAGGATGTAGAAGTATGGCTTGCGGTAAAGTTAAATGGTTCAACAACGCTAAAGGTTTTGGTTTCATCGTAGAAGACGGCTGCGAGAATGATATTTTCGCTCATTACTCAACAATTGTAATGGACGGTTATAAAACGCTTAAAGCTGGTCAAGATGTAACATTCGAATTAGAACAAGGACCTAAAGGTCTACACGCTAAAAATATTGCCCCAGATGGTGACATTATTGAGTGACTATTGTTTTGTTCGACTAAAGCGAGTGACCTTTTAAGATCCTCGCTTAATTCCTTAAGCATACTAACTTATCTCTTCTCCCCTATTTATTGCCTCTTTTCATTCAAATTCAACCCTTTTCCTTGAATTTATTTTATATACCCCAATGTTCTAAGAGTTGATTGTTTAACTGCTTATTGGGCATGCTCAACCTCTAGCCCTTTTTATTTAAGCTTGTTACACTCTTGGTGCTAAAAATTGCGTATTAACGCAGCAACTAATCCAACTTGTCGCCTCTTTTATATGTACTAGGCTAAAGGCTGATTTATTTTTGTTAATTTTTTAGCTATAAATACAATTCCAGTTCGTCAGGTGTGACTATTCTGCTTTTATAAAAGAGCAACGCTGAGTACCAACACCTAACAAACTATTCATTACGAGCGTATGTATTCATTAACTTGTTTAATAATATGTACTCACTCATTAGTAATGATTTTCTTTGCATTGTTGAATAAGACCTTTTCGGTCTACTATCTAGGAATGATGATGACATCAAAAATTATCTATACAAAAACGGACGAAGCTCCGGCACTAGCAACTTACTCGTTGCTACCGATCATCCAAGCATATACAAATGCGGCCGGTGTTGAAGTTGAAACTCGCGATATCTCATTAGCAGGTCGTGTAATTGCTAGCTTCCCTGATTATTTAACACCAGAACAACGCATTGGTGATGCACTAGCTGAACTTGGCGAGCTTGCTAAAACACCAGAAGCAAACATCATCAAATTACCAAACATCAGTGCATCTGTACCACAGCTTCGCGCTGTAATTAAAGAGCTTCAAGCACAAGGTTATGCACTTCCAGATTACCCTGTTGAACCTAAAAATGATGAAGAAAAAGCAATTCAAGCTGCTTACGACAAAATTAAAGGCAGTGCAGTAAACCCAGTACTACGTGAAGGTAACTCAGATCGTCGTGCGCCAGGTTCTGTTAAAGAATATGCACGTAACAACCCGCATTCAATGGGTGCGTGGAGCAAGGATTCAGAGTCTTACGTTGCAAGCATGAGCGAAGGCGACTTCTTTGGTTCAGAAAAATCAGTCACTGTTGATGCAGCCACTGATGTACGTATTGAACATGTTTCAACTAACGGCGACGTTACAGTACTTAAACAAAGCACGCCGCTTTTAGCTGGCGAAGTTATTGATGCATCAAGCATCAGCGCTTCTAAGCTTCAAGCTTTCTTAGCTGCTGAAATTGACGCTGCTAAAGAAAAAGGTGTTTTATTCTCGCTTCACATGAAAGCGACAATGATGAAAGTATCTGATCCAATTATCTTTGGTCACGCTGTAAAAGTATTCTACAAAGATGTATTTGCTAAACACGGTGAGCTTTTTGAAGAGCTAGGTGTTGATGTAAATAATGGTTTAGGCGATGTATATTCTAAAATTCAAACATTAGACGATGCTAAGCGCGAAGAAATTGAAGCAGACATTCAAGCTGTTTACGCCAGCCGCCCTGCTATTGCTATGGTTGATTCTGACCGTGGTATTACAAACCTACACGTACCAAGTGACGTGATCATCGATGCTTCTATGCCTGCTGCAATCCGTTCAAGCGGTCAAATGTGGAATAACGATGGTAAATTACAAGACACTAGCTTTGTAATTCCAGATCGTTGTTACTCAGGTATTTACCAAGCAACTATTGATTTTTGTAAAGTAAATGGCGCGTTTGATCCAACAACTATGGGTAGCGTACCTAACGTTGGCCTTATGGCTCAAAAAGCTGAAGAATACGGTTCACACGATAAAACGTTTGAAGCTAAAGCAGATGGTTCTATCCGTGTTGTTGATGCAAATAGTAATACATTACTTGAGCACAGTGTTGAGCAAGGCGATATTTGGCGCATGTGTCAGGTTAAAGACGCACCAATCCAAGATTGGGTTAAGCTTGCAGTAAATCGTGCACGCGCAACAGGCGTTCCAGCTATTTTCTGGTTAGACGAAAACCGTGCACATGATGCAGAGCTAATCAAAAAAGTAAATAAATACCTACCAGATCACGATACAGCTGGCCTAGATATTCAAATTTTAGCACCGCTTGAAGCAACGTTGTTCTCACTAGCGCGTATTAAAGAAGGTAAAGATACTATTTCTGTAACAGGTAACGTTTTACGTGATTACCTTACAGATTTATTCCCAATTTTAGAGCTAGGTACGAGTGCTAAAATGCTTTCAATTGTTCCACTTATGAACGGTGGTGGATTATTTGAAACTGGCGCAGGTGGTTCTGCACCTAAGCATGTTCAACAATTCGAAAAAGAAAACCACTTACGTTGGGATTCTTTAGGTGAATTTTTAGCACTTGCTGCATCTCTTGAGCACCTAAGCGTAACTACAGGTAACAACAAGGCACAAGTTCTTGCTGATACACTAGATAAAGCGACTGGTACTTTCCTTGCAGAAAACAAGTCTCCTTCACGTAAAGTGAAAGAAATTGATAACCGTGGTTCTCATTTCTTCCTATCTTTATTCTGGGCACAAGAACTTGCTAAGCAAAATGACGACAGTGAACTTAAAGCACAGTTTACTCAAATCGCTAGCGACCTTGAGTCTAATAAAGATAAAATCGTAAGTGAGCTTAACGATGCGCAAGGCCCTGCAGTTGATTTAGGCGGATACTTCCTACCTAATGACGATGCTGCGTTTAAAGCAATGCGTCCAAGCACTACATTTAACGATATTCTTGCTAAATTAGTATAAATATTAGTTTGAATTAAAAAGCCGCTTACTTGTAAAAGTAAGCGGCTTTTTTGTGTCTAAATTTTATAAAAAAGGCCGCTATTTATAAAATAGCGGCCTTTAAAATAATCAAATTTATTTAATTAATTATTTAGTATCATACCAATTCGCTTAATTAAGTGATCAACTTTGAGGCAAGAAAATCTTGTCGATAACAAGGCAAAAATTTCGTTATTTAGTTGCTCTATATCAGAAATTTTTAACGCCGTTACCGTCAGATTTAATCCCTCAAATTGATTAAGTATTATTGCGGGTTGGTATAAGCACGTGGCATTTTTGAATCAGTCATATAACGGTCACGCAGTTTATCTTGGCGAGATTGTGTAGATACCTCAACGCCATTAATAAACATTTTATTCACGTGGCTGCTGAGTTCAAACGGGTCATTACTCCACATTACTGCGTCAGCTGCTTTACCTACTTCAAGGCTACCTGCATTAATACCAAATACATCAGCAACGTTTGATGTAACCGCTTTTAACGCGCCCTCTTGGCTCATACCGTACGATACAGCATTACCAGCATCAAAACGCAGCTGGTAAATGTTGTGGCTTGCATCGCCGCCTACTGTTAATAATACTTTTACGCCTGCTTTTTCAAGCACGCCTGCATTATCTAAACTCGCATGAAGCGAATCAAAACTTGCTGGTAAGCTATCCATTGCACTAATAATTACTGGGATATTTGCTTTAGCAACGCGCTCTTTGACTACAACAGCGTCTTGTGCACCGTTAAGTACTAAGTTAATACCAAATTGCTCTTTTACTTTAATAAGCTCAATAATATCTGCCGCACGCGATACGCCAACCACTAATGGCATTTCGCCACTGAGAACTTTTGCCATTACTTTGTCTTCAGTACTTGGCTTGTCGTCATCTTTTTTAGCTTTTTTACCGGCTTTAGTTTTGTGCTCATCAAGCTTATTAATAAGTGTTTGCAAAGTAAAAGCACGAGAACCTTTACTACGCTCACCTAAGTAAACAATTAAAGCCGCTTGTTTTTGCATGTTGCTGTCAAAACTACCACTTAAATCAACAACACTAGCAAGGCCTGAAAAAATGCTATCGCCGCCATGAGGGGTAATTACATCGCGTGTTACACCGCCTTTACGCGCATAAGGAATTAAGCTCGAATGTGCGTTGTAAGCCAAGCTTACATCAAAATCAATACCAGCCTTTTCCTCGCCTGCATCGCGAGAGCCCGCAACTGCACTTACTTCAACTAAACCAAGTTGATTAATACTTGCAATAAAGCCAGGGGTTACAATTTGACCCTTTGCATCAATAACTTTATCGGCTTTAACTTCAGTTGGGTTAATTGCTGTGATTTTGCCATCTGTCATGACAATGCTTGCCGCTTCTAATACGCCTTGATCTGATGACGTATGCAATGTTGCATTAATAATTGCTAGCGATTGTGCGCTTACAGCACCAGATGCTAATAATCCTGCAGCAACCAGAGAAAGCGAAAACGAACGTGATAAATTTTTCATTCTGGGTGCTCCTTATTGTTGACCTAACATAAAATCACTTGTTGCTTGATACGCGCTGTCGTTTCTATCGTAAACCTTTGCACCATCAACAAACACTTGTTCAGCTTTAGCATAAACACTAAATGGGCTTTGATTCCAAATAACCACATCGCCCTGCTTACCGGCTTCTAGTGAACCTGTTTTGTCATCAATACCAAGTGATTTAGCCGCGTTAGCCGTGATCCATTTAATAGCGTGCTGCTCAGAAATATCAAAACCATTTTCGTTAGCGCGGTACATAACCTTGCCCGCTTCTTGGTTTAAGCGCTGAATTGTTGTATCTGAATCTGAGTGAACAACCGCACATGAATTTTTAACTGCATCAACAATAGCCACGTTTTCTTGAACCATGTCGTAGGCTTCCATTTTAAAGCCCCACCAGTCTGGCCAAAGTGCAGCACACGAGCCATTCTCAGCAAGTAGGTCAGCAATTTTATATGCTTCTACACCGTGATGGAACGTACCCGCGTCATAATTAAATTCTTTTGACAGGTCAATCATCATTGCCATTTCTTCGGCTTTATAACAATGATTATGAATACGTACTTCGCCTTCAAGCACACCACGCAGCGTATCGTGTTTAATGTCACGTACTGGTGCTTCTGGGTTTAAACCTGTTTCATAATCGGCATCGTATTTATCCCATGCACGTTTGTACTCAGCGGCTTCAGCCCACGCCATGCGATAGCCAGCCATATTACCCATACGGGTAGAAGGCAATACACCTTGACGACCATAAACACGTTTAGGGTTTTCACCACACGCCATTTTTAAACCGTATGGCGCATCAGGGAACTTCATGCCTTGCATTGTGTGTGCAGGTACGTTTTTAAGCGTAACGCCGCGTCCACCAAATAAGTTAGCTGAGCCTGGTAAAATTTGTAGAGAAGTAATGCCGCCTTCGCGTGCACGATTAAAGCCAGGATCTTGTGGCCAAACAGAATGCTCAACCCACACTTCTGCAGTGTTAGGGCTGGTCATTTCGTTACCATCTTGATGCGACTCAACCGACGGGCTTGGGTATGCACCTAAATGTGAATGTACGTCAATAATACCCGGTGTTACCCATTTGCCTTGTGCATCAATTGTAATATCAGCAGTAGCAGTTAAGTCTTTACCAACTTGTTGTACTTTACCATCAACAAGTAATACGTCAGCCTCATCTAAACGCTCACCAGTACCTGTAAGTACTGTTGCATTTGTAATAAGTGTGCTTGATGTAGAAACGGGTTGATAAGTGCTTGGATAAGGATTTTTGTTGATTGTTATTTTATCGTCTTGCGGGCCGTTTTCTTGGCAACCTACAAGTGCAGCAGCTAAGCCAACTGCTAATAAAGATGGTGCAAATTTTTGCATGTTGTTTGGATCTCCTGTTTTTTTGCTACTTTAGCGAAAGCTAAAGGATAAAGCCAAAAAAACAGGTGAAAACGCAGTTAATTAAGATGAATATCTGTAATTATTTCTTTATATAATTGTTATACAACTTTTCAAGCGCACCTTCGGTTGTAAGCGATGGATCTTTGCTTATAAAATGCTTAACCGTACGGGTTACAAAATCAGAGTTTTGCTTATGTAGCTTTGAAAAATCTTTAATAATTGTATTACCATCTTTAGCCGCAGTTACTTTGTCATGGCGGTGACGATACTGGCTCAATGCTTTATTAAAATCGCCTTGGTAGTCTTCAACCAATATTTTATAAAAGTCACTTTTTTGTACGTTTAAGTCATTAATGCAGTAATTTAACGCCTCTTTAAAGTCGGTAAATATCATGCCTTCTACATCAAATTCTTTCGTTTTTTCGCGTACAGCGACTTTGGCATCTTCTGTGGCATAGCTAAAACCAGTAAACGCTAAACGCTCAGCCGCTTCTTTTCCTAATTTCATACCTGCTTGAATACTATGGGCAAACTCATCGCTCATGTCGCCAAGTTCGTTTTCTTCCCACATGTTATAAACACGCAGAGGTTTTGCGTATTTAGTGGCAAGCTTTTTTTTCATTTTAGTGAAACGCTCATCAATCGTCATCAGCCTTTCGTTATGTAAAAGCGCATGGCACTCATAACACGCAGGAATAGATATAAAGTCAGCCTCTTCACCTAAATCAACAATGCTTTGTAGCATATGCAGCGGCGGACAATGGTCGCGCTCTGTTGCTTCACAACCACAATAAAAACACTGGTTAAAATGCTGCTGATCGCAAGCGTATGCTTGCTGATAATAACTGGCTAACGTTTTGCTCACCGTTGCTCCTAAAAAACACGACTAAATTATGGGGGCGATAATAACAGCCTGAAAAAATAAGTCATACCAATTACATTAAATTAGTAATCTATTATTGCGCTAATAAAGTAGCGCAATAACAAGGCGAAATTATAACGTGTAGTTGCTATCACTAATTACTCCCTGCATTGCTCTATCTCTTGCATCCATGCACTCGTACACGAACAATTTTTAACGCAGTAAGTGCGCTATTTAATGCGATAAAATGATTATTTTTTTAATTGGTATCAGTAGTTATATTTAAATCACGGCCGCTATTAAACCAAACAAGCCACCAAACACACCACCCCACACAACAAGCCAGCCTAAGTGCTCGCGGATCATAGTTTGAATAATCTCTTTAACCATTTTTGGGGTAAGCTCATCTAAGCGCTCATCAACTAGTTTAAGCACCGTTTTATGTAGGCTCTCTGCGCTATTACCTTGTGAAAGTGTTTGGCTTACTAATGCTTTAAAGTCGTCAGTTTGGGAAATCTCACTAAGCGACAATTGCATTTTTTCAATAAACTTTTCACGCATTGGCTCTATTGCCGCTGTGCCACCAAACATCCCTAACATGCTACCAAACTGTGACTCTTCAATAACGATAAGTAAATTGTCGAATGCAGGGTTTAAATCAACATTGCTAATTATTGGCTCAAAATCGATATTGGGCTGCGCTTTATTGAGTAAATTATTAATTTTTTGCTCTGAAAAAAACTCCGTTAATATTAGGTTTCGTATAGCTACTTTAAAGCTTTCAAACTTAAGCGCTATAACGCCTGAGCCATATAAAAACGGGACTTTTTCGAACAACATATGAATCGCTAATAAATTAGTTACCGCACCTGAAAGCGCAAATAAACCAACAGATAACACAATTGCTTGGTTAAACATAAAACCGACAACAACACATAAACCCGCTAGCAAATTGGTTATTAAACTTTTGTTCATTTTTACTCCATTACAGTAAGTGTAATTTTTATGCAATATAGTCGTTAATTTTACAACGTTTAGATTGTTAAATTAATACCTTTTTGCCATAGTTTAAGTATCTGTTTAAAAGGCGAGCAATTTTTATGTGGAAAACAGTAAATGAGCACATCAGCCAAGCCATTAATTTTGACTTTAAACACACCTATAAACGCCAATTACAAAGTACAAATACCGATAAACTATTTCATATTACCATTGGTACGCATAACTACTTGGTTAAAATAGCCCTAAAAAGCGAACTTGAACGTTTAGAAAGTGAATTTATTGGCTTAAAGCTGCTAGCGCAAAATAGTCACTTTAAAGTACCTGAATGTATTGTAACCGGCGCTAATATTGAATTTTCATTTATTGTTTTACAGTGGCTTGTTTTAGATAAACAACCCCACAACACGTGGGCAACTATGGGAAGCAGCCTTGCTAAAATGCATCAAAAACACGACCAAGCTATGTTTGGTTTTGATGTAGACAACTACATAGCTACTACCATACAACCTAACCGCTGGCATAAAAAGTGGGATGTATTTTACGCCGAGGAACGTATAGGTTGGCAATTACAGTTACTCGCTGAAAAAGGCATTAACTTTGTTGAGCCCGAGCGCTTAATTAATGCCACAAAAGAGCAACTTCATAGTCACCAAGTAGAACCTTCATTATTACATGGTGATTTTTGGCGAGGAAATATGGGCTTTTTAAAAGCAGAGCCAACGGTATTTAATCCGGCTTGTTATTATGGTGATCGGGAAGTGGATATTGCAATGAGTGAATTATTTGCCCCACTGCCAAAAGACTTTTATAGCGCCTATAACCAGCACTATCCGTTATCGCCAAATTACGAAAAACGTAAGTTAATATACCAGTTATACCCTATTTTAAATCACGCTAATATATTTGCTGGGCACTATCTTACTGAAGCTAAACAACATATAGAAAAGCTGCTCAGTTAATACAATTTTATGCGTAAAATAAATGTCATAATAGGCTATTAAGAACTATATTTAATCAGTAAGTAAGGAGTTCAGCTTTGAGCCATTAAGTAGTTGCTAGCATATACGCAATTACTTAATTATTTATAACTGGAGTGATTATGAAAAACTATTTATCACAACGAATTGCCTGCCCACACTGCGGACACCACATACATTTAGACTTAGACGCAAGCATGGGCGATCAAGACTACGTTGAGGAATGCACTGCCTGTTGTAACCCAATTCATTTAAATATGCATATAGATCATGCTAACAATAAATTAGAGCTACACGTAGACAGTGACGACGAACAAATATTTTAACTTAAGCCTGATGGCGTAAGTAGTTTTCTACCGTATTTACAATAGTGTAAGTTTGCTGATCAACTTCAATATTAAACTTGTCACCCACTTGCGCTGCACCAATGTTTGTAATGGCGAGCGTTTCTGGAATTAGATGTAACCAAAAGCCTTGTTCGTCAACTTCGCCTACGGTTAAGCTTGCGCCATTTACCGCAACAAAGCCTTTATATAGCACATACTTTTGCCACTCTTTTGGTAAGCTTAATTGAATTTTGCAGTTATTCTCAAGCTTCACTATTTGAGAAATTTGTGACGTACAATGAATATGCCCAGACACTATATGCCCGCCAAGCTCAGTACCAAACGTAACAGAGCGCTCATAATTAACTAAACTGCCTAGCTCAAGCAAACCTAAATTAGTTAACTTTAGGGTTTCGTCAATTACATCAAAATGCACTTGCGCCACCACATCATGATTACTTAGCTCAACTTGCACAACGGTTAAACAACAGCCATTAATAGCAATACTTGCGCCTAAATCTAAATGCTTAACGTACTCATCGCTCACCGATACAACTAAGCGTAAAACACCGTCTGTTTGAGTTTTAGAGACCACCGTAGCTTGCGTTTGCACTATTCCTGTAAACATAAAATCACTTTAAATTATTACAAAGTGCTAGTTTAACGTATCAACTCATAAAATCATTCACTCCTGTGATTTTTATTTGAAACACAATAGATTACAATTGCCGCCTGTTTTATCAAATAGCTGTTTTTATGACCTTTTGTAATTGGGAAGCTAAGCGTTTACTTTCCCTCGCTTTACCTGTTTTTTTAGCGCAAGTAACTCTTATTTTAATGTCGGTCGTCGACACAATTATGGCCGGACAAGTAAGCCCTACCGACTTGGCCGCACTTTCTATTGCTACTGGTATTTGGAACCCTCTTTTACTTGGCCTTCAAGGTATTTTATTAGCGCTTACTGGTATTATTGCGCAGTTTTCAGGTGGCGATGATCGCAAAGGTATTAGTCATTATTTTCAACAAGCTCTCTATTTAACGGCTATTTTATGCTGCGTAGGCTTTTCTATTACCTATTTAGCCGACACCATTATTTTTAAACTAGACACCAGCCCAGCAATTGCAAATCTTGCGTATGATTACATTCACTTTGTTAAATGGGGCATTTTTGGTTTTTTAACTTTTACCGTATACAGAAACGTTACCGAAGGCATGGGTATGACCAAGCCCGCGTTTTATATAAGCCTGCTAGGTTTAGCTGTAAATATTCCGGTAAATTATATTTTTATAAACGGCTTATTTGGCTTACCCGCTTATGGCGGCGCAGGGTGTGGTATAGCAACAGCCATTGTTTTAACTGTTATGGCAATAGCACAAGTTACCTATTGCCACACAAGTAAAAAGGTAGATGCCAAAGGCCTGCTTTCATCATTTAAAAAACCTAACCTAACCACTATTGGTATAATTACAAAATTAGGGATACCAATCTCACTCGCCACTTTTTTTGAAGTTACTTTATTTGCGTGTATACCGCTGTTTATCGCGCATTTAGGTGCAGTTGCAGTCTCTGGTCATCAAATAGCAGCAAGCGTTACTACTTTGTTATTTATGATGCCGTTAAGCTTATCTATCGCTATAAGTATTCGTATAGGCAATTTATTTGGCCAAAATAAAATGACCGAACTTAAAGTTGCGGTATCTACTAGCTATATTTTAGCAATTGCGATTGCATTATTTTTAGCACTCATAACATTCCTCGGCCGTGATTTAATTAGCCAACTTTATACCGACAGCCCTGCCGTAATGGCATTGGCTTCATCAATTATGATTTTAGCGTGTATTTATCAATTACCGGATGCATTGCAAGTTGCAGCCAATGGCATACTTCGAGGGTTAAAATACACTACGCCTATATCGTATATTACGTTTATATCGTATTGGTTAATCGGCTTTTGTTTAGGTTACGTATTGGCAAGAACAGACATAATTGTGCCAGCCATGGGGCCTCATGGCTTTTGGGTTGGAATAATAGTAGGTCTTAGTGTCGCTGCTATTTTATTAATGCTAACGGTAAAAAAACGTCTAAAATATGAATTTCTTAAAATTGATGCACTTAATCAAAACTAATAAACTCAGCCTTAAAATATTACCAGCTACAATGCTGGTAATGTTCGTTTTTGTACTTACCGGCTGTAGTAAAGCACCCAGTAGTGTAAACGCAACTTATGTTGAGCGCTTAAGTAGCACCGTTAATGTAAATACAACACAGCCTGCGCCACTCAAGCAACTCCCCTTACTGCAGCCTACCCCAATAGCACAAAGTGACTTAACACTGAGCATTGTTGAGCTTGCAGGCATTAGCCAATGTAAGCTTAACGTACTTATAAGTGAGCACAATAACCAATTAGGAAAAACCGCCAGCGCTGCTGGGCAGTTAAAATATCAAATAAACTTTATTAAAAGTGCGCAGGTTTGCTTAAACACGCTTGATAAAAATAGTCCTAGTTACACAAAAATACTCGCAGCCAAAAACTACAAAGAAACACACCTAATGCACTTTTTTAACACCATGTTATTTAAAGAGCCTGAGCTAAATCGTACCTGGCAACTCACTTCAAACGAGCTTACTACTGAACCCGCTGGTTTTAGCGATACCGTATTTGCACTAAAGCAACTTGTACTCATTAAGCAGCAAATAAACGCTAAAGAATTTAGTGAAATTAATAGCGATTCTATTTTTAGTGCACTCGAACAGCTTAATAAATATCAATTTAACCAAGCTTTAATTCAGTCAGCCCGTAAACAGATAGTGTTAAACAACAACGCCACACAGCTTGTAAAAACACTAAACTTTAATACCCTATGCCCTGAGGGTAAAAACAATAAAAACGCAAAAATTATAAGTAACGTATTTCAAAAGTTTTACCTAAAACAAATTCAGCCCTATCAAGCGCAGTTAACTGGTTATTTAGAAGTACTACAACCGCTTTATAACGAGCTTTGGTTTAACGAAAGTATCTCAAGTCCTCAAATTAATAACTTAGTAAAAACGGGCTCGACAAGTAACTTACTGAACTTACTAAAAAGCTCAGCTAAAAAACATGTGGTTTGGTGGCAAGTATTTTATAAAACGTGTGAAATAAGCCCAATATGAATAAAAAAACGGCAAATAAACTCAAAAACAACAAACTTGCTTGATTCACCAACCGCCACGCTATATATTAGCCGCCGTTGTTAAGCAATTAACACCTACTTAAATAAAGTAATACGACTGTAGCTCAGTTGGTTAGAGCACTACCTTGACATGGTAGGGGTCGGTGGTTCGAATCCACTCAGTCGTACCAACATTTAAGTAAGTTTTAATAAAAATACAATCTTAGCACTTCATAAAATTGTACGACTGTAGCTCAGTTGGTTAGAGCACTACCTTGACATGGTAGGGGTCGGTGGTTCGAATCCACTCAGTCGTACCAACATTTAAGTAAGTTTTAATAAAAATACAATCTTAGCACTTCATAAAATTGTACGACTGTAGCTCAGTTGGTTAGAGCACTACCTTGACATGGTAGGGGTCGGTGGTTCGAATCCACTCAGTCGTACCACTTCAAAGTAATAATAAATCCAAAGAAAAAGCACTACCCACTCTTAATCACCCGGTCCAAGGGTCAGTGGTTCTAATCCACTCAGTCGTACCACTTCAAAATAATAAAAACCTAAGAAAAAGCACTACCTACTCTTGATCACCCGGTCCAAAGGTCGGTGGTTCGAATCCAATCAGTCGTACCAACATTTAAGTAAAGCCTTAAAAAGTGCAAAGCTGGAGATCAGTTGGTCAGATGTCGTGATAAGTGACTTCAACTGAAATTTTATTCTTTACCTCATCAGTAAATGGTGTAGTGGTCAATAAAATTTGGCCACAGTTTTAGAATCTTTGTATCTAATCTCAGATTCATTTGGCGCTAAACCAGCATTATAATGATGCGGCCTAACGTTGTTGTAATATCCGTTGATATAATCACTAACGCTATATTTAGCATCTATAAA
>NZ_JADYXN010000388.1:253-505 GCF_015864285.1 Pseudoalteromonas sp. NZS100_1 | reverse complement strand
ACACCGTGGGTTCGCTGACGCCATATAACCTTGCCATCTCGGCACCGGATTTTCGGCCTGAGATGACGGACTCGGCGACTTCTCGACGCTGCTTGTCTCCCAGCTTGCGGCGACGCCCACCTATCCTGCCTTCGATGCGGGCTTGAGCAAGACCAGCGCTGGTGCGCTCGCGGATCATCGCGCGCTCAAACTCGGCAAAGCTGCCGACCATCTGCATCATCATTCGTCCTGCGGCGGTCGTGGTGTCGATTG
>NZ_JADYXN010000388.1:0-243 GCF_015864285.1 Pseudoalteromonas sp. NZS100_1 | reverse complement strand
CTCGGTCAGGGATCGGAAACCCGCGCCCGCCCCTTCAATCCGCTCCATTATGTGCAACATGTCCTTCAGGCTACGCGAGAGTCGATCAAGCTTCCAGACTACGACCACGTCGCCATCGCGCAGTTGGCCGATCATCTCCAGCAGCTTCGGGCGGTCCCATCGCCCGCCGCTGGCGGTTTCCTCGAATATGCGCTTGCAACCCGCTGCTTCGAGCGCGCTGCGCTGCGCAGCATTGGATTGCTC
>NZ_JADYXN010000387.1:0-505 GCF_015864285.1 Pseudoalteromonas sp. NZS100_1 | reverse complement strand
GGCAATCGCGTGAGCCGCGCCGAGAGCGGGGCTGTCTGAAGGTCGCGCACTGTCATGGGCACAGATAGAAGGTTTACGGCGTCCTGATCTTGATCCGCAAGATTCCACTGCAGGTTGAACCGGCGATAGAAGGCAAGGCGCGGGTCATCGCCTTCAATACCCTGCTTGTAGCGCTTGAGCTCGACCGGACGAACATCGGCATCTGGGTGAAGGCGCTTTGCCCATTCGATCATCAGGTTCAGGGCAACCGTGCCAATCCCTTGCCGATGCCAGGCCGACGGATCAACGACGTTGAAGCCGTTCGACAAGCGCACGCCGCTGTGGCGACTGAACGAGGCGCCGGCGCGCATCATTATCTTTGCGCCGTTCAGGTCGCGACCCGGAACGAGCTTCAGGGTCTTCGCGCCTTCGACCGCCAAGAGCAGCTCCAATTGCTCATGCGTATCCTCAGTCCGGTGAACGATCAGGGTCACTGGATCCGTCTCTTTCTCGACAGTGGGTATCA
>NZ_JADYXN010000386.1:0-505 GCF_015864285.1 Pseudoalteromonas sp. NZS100_1 | reverse complement strand
AGACAATCGCTGTCGTCATAGCGATCTTCGGGGCGGCCCTGCTCGCGGTCCTCGCCTTTGCGTCCTTCGCCAACGCGGCCGAACGCAAGCTGGCCCGGTATCGCTCCAAGGATGAAGGGCTTGCCGATCTGCTCAACTATGGGGCGATGGTCGATGATGGCGTAATCGTCGGCAAGAACGGCTCGTTCATGGCCGCGTGGATTTATGAGGGCGACGATAACGCCAGCTCCACCGACCGCCAGCGCGATATGGTCAGCTTTCGGATCAACCAAGCTCTCGCCGGGCTGGGCAATGGCTGGATGATCCACGTTGACGCGCCGCGCCGCCCTGCTGCCGCCTACTCGGCTGCGGGTCTGTCGCATTTTCCTGACCCGGTGACGGACGCCATAGATCAGGAAAGGCGCGAATTATTCCAGTCCCTCGGCACCATGTATGAGGGCTATTTCGTCATTACCGCGACCTATTTCCCTCCGGTCATAGCGGAGCAAAAGTTTGTCGAGCTGAT
>NZ_JADYXN010000385.1:0-505 GCF_015864285.1 Pseudoalteromonas sp. NZS100_1 | reverse complement strand
GTTCAAGGAGACGCCGCTTCCCGAGGACAAGGTGATCGTGCCTGGCGTCATCGACACCTGCACGAACTATATCGAGCACCCGGAAGTGGTGGCGCAGCGTATCGAGCAATACGCCAATCTGGTGGGCCGCGAACGCGTGATCGCCGGTACAGACTGCGGGTTTGCAAGCTTCGCCTCCTTCCATGCCGTCGATCCGGCAATTGGCTGGCGTAAGCTCGAAGCGATGGTTCAGGGCGCCGAGATCGCCTCGCGCCGCCTGTGGCGCTGAGCGAGACCCGTAAGATGAAAATCATCCAGATTACGGATTTGCACCTTGTTCCCAAAGGGCGAAGTCTGTTCGAAAACGATCCCGGCGTGCGGCTTGAGGCCTGCATCGCCGATATCGCTGCCAACCACGCTGATGCCGACTTGTGTGTCATTACCGGCGACCTGGCCCATCATGGCGAGCACGGCGCATACATCCGCCTGCGAGAAGCGCTAGAAGCGCTGCCGGTGCCCGTCCGCC
>NZ_JADYXN010000384.1:0-506 GCF_015864285.1 Pseudoalteromonas sp. NZS100_1 | reverse complement strand
CGACCGCCGGGCAGCAGCGGCTGGAGTCGGGCGACATGCCGCCGCAGCTCCGCCAGATGCTCAATGCGCCCGCCTATGCGCTCGCCGAAGTGCGCCTGCTCGTCGTGTCGGCGAGCCCCAAGGGCGTCGTGTTCATCGACGAGAATACCGAAATCGAGCTGCTTCCCGAATATCAGGAGCCGCAGGACGCGCGCCGCACCGACGTCACTTACGACGATCTTGGCGGTCTGGGCGATACGATCGACCAGCTGCGCGAGATGGTCGAGCTGCCGCTGCGCTATCCCGAATTGTTCGAGCGGCTGGGCGTCGATCCGCCCAAGGGGGTGATGCTCCACGGCCCGCCGGGCACCGGCAAGACCCGGCTGGCCCGCGCCGTCGCCAATGAATCGGAAGCCGAGTTCTTCCTCATCAACGGACCCGAGATCATGGGCTCGGCCTATGGCGAGTCGGAAAAGAAACTGCGCGACATTTTCGAGGAAGCGGCCAAGGCGGCCCCCTCCCTCCTC
>NZ_JADYXN010000383.1:0-506 GCF_015864285.1 Pseudoalteromonas sp. NZS100_1 | reverse complement strand
GATGGTGATCGCGGGCGGCGCCGCGTCGGGCGCGCTGATGGCGTCGATCGGCCAGCGCGTGCCGATCATCGCCGAGCGCGGCTATCATATCCAGTCGGCCGACACCGGCTGGCCGCATGACATGCCGCCGGTGGTGTTCGAGGATCGATCGATGATCGTCACCCGGTTCGAAAGTGGGCTGCGCGCGGCCAGCTTCGTCGAATTTTCCAGCCTCTCCGCCCCGCCCGACCCGCGCAAATGGCAGCGGCTGCGCACCCATGCCGCGGCACTGGGCCTGCCGATCGAAACGGATGCGAGGCCCTGGATCGGGGCGCGCCCGACCCTGCCCGATTATCTTCCTGCCATTGGCCGGAGTGACCGGGCGGATAACCTGCTCTATGCGTTCGGCCACCAGCATCTGGGGCTGACATTGGGACCGCTGACCGGGGAAATCATCGCCGCGCTGGCCACCGGCGCACCGCCGCCGGTCGATGCCACGCCCTTTTCGCTCCGCCGCTTTGAAGGAT
>NZ_JADYXN010000382.1:0-507 GCF_015864285.1 Pseudoalteromonas sp. NZS100_1 | reverse complement strand
GCAGCGCCGCTCGCAGCCGCATACAGTCCCATCTGAGCTCTACAACCTCGGTGTCGCCTGCGGCGCGGGTCCGGAACAGGAGCTGGCGACAGTAGGCGAGGCCCGCGAGGCGGCCGATGCCCCGGAAACCGCGCGCATCCGTTCCGCGCTTGCGGCTTCCTCCGATCGCCAGAAGTCTCCGGGGAGCCTCGCTGACGGGTATGCCCGTGCCATCATCCGTAATGCGGACCGAGCGTGCATCATGGTCGATGCGGATATCTACCCGGCCTCTGCCTCGCGGTCCGTCGAGCCGTCGTGCCTCGATGGCATCGGCTGAGTTTTGTACATATTCGCGGTAGATCGTCAGCGGGTCAGTGTACATAGCGCTGCTGAGCAGCTCCAAGATGTCCTTTCCGATGACGACAAGGTCGCCCGGCGAGGCCGAGGCGCCCGTTCCGGTGATGGCTGGCGAGGCCGACGGTTGGCGCGCGGCCCGCTTCACAGACCGAGCCTTTCGGAGCCGACGGC
>NZ_JADYXN010000381.1:0-507 GCF_015864285.1 Pseudoalteromonas sp. NZS100_1 | reverse complement strand
GCAGCGCTCGGAAGCGAAAGGCATTCCACCATCGCTGCCAGCGGTGTTCCTCGGCGTCGTGGAGGATGTGGCACCGCTGGCAGAGCGCGGCGAGATTGGCGGGGCGGCAGTTGCCAGGGTCATGATCGAGGTGCGCGCAGGCGAGAACGACATAGGTCGTTCGCACCAGGTCGAGCGAGAAGCCGGTGGCAACCTTGACCTTCCTGCCGCGCCCGGAGCGCCAGGCGCGTGCTTCGACGTCCCACCAGCGGCCGTCACCCAGATGCGCGACACGCCGCTTGTGCGGTCGGCCGCACTGTTCGCAGCGTCCCCCTGCCCGCCCGAAACGGATATGATCCGAGATTTGCGGCCAGTCGATCGGGTAAAGCCAGCGGTTTTCGGGGCGGATCGGCATCGATGACTCTATGAGTCATCGCGCAAAAGAACAAAAGGGGAAAAATGCGTTCCCCTGATGTTCCTTTGCGGATTATCATGCGCGCATGTCGACCTGCGTGATTCCCCTCTCCC
>NZ_JADYXN010000380.1:0-507 GCF_015864285.1 Pseudoalteromonas sp. NZS100_1 | reverse complement strand
GAGGCGGAGGCGTTCGACCGGCAGCGCCAGCAGCGCCTCGACCAGCGTGGCCAATGTCGTGCCGCTGTCGTCGCCATAGCTGGCAAGGTCGACCCCGGTCAGGATGATCTCGCGCTGTCCGCGATCGAGCGCGGTTTGCGCGGATGCGACGACCGCATCGACGCTCGCCGACCGCGCCGTCCCGCGCGCGAGCACCGTCGCGCAGAAGGTGCAGCTATGCGAACAACCGGTCTGGACGCCGAGGAAAGCGCGGGCGTGATCGGCGCCTGACAGCGCGGGGGAATAGGGAAGAAAAGCGTGCCCCTGCGAAGGCAGGGGCCCATCACCTGCCGGTTCGAGTTGGAGCCCACCGGAGATGGGTCCCCGCCTTCGCGGGGATGCACGGACCTGAGTGCTACCGCCCCGGCCGCTGCGTCATCGACGACGCCGGGGCCAACTGGAGTCCCCGAGCGTCGAGGCCGGCGGTCCAGCGGGCGGCGGCCTCGACCGTCACCGGATAGGCGAAGC
>NZ_JADYXN010000379.1:0-507 GCF_015864285.1 Pseudoalteromonas sp. NZS100_1 | reverse complement strand
GAAAGCGAGATGACGCTGACCGCCTATATGAACGACTGGCGCGACATGCAGTATCGGGCCCTGTCGGAAAATCGCTCTCACGCCTATCTGGTCAATGTCGGCAATGCGATGATCCTGGGCACCGAGTTCGAACTGGTCGCCCGGCCGCTACCGGGCCTGACCGCCCGGCTGGAGGCCAGCCTGATCCGCGCCGACCTGACCCGCGTGTCCGACGCCGCGCCGCTGGTCGGCGGCGCCGACAAGGGCGACAGCATCCCCTTCGTGCCGCATCGCCGGTTGCAGGCCAGCCTGGCGCGCAGCTGGTCGGTCGGCGGCCATGGCCAACTGACGATCGAGGGCGACTGGCAATATCAGTCGGGTTCCTGGTCCACATTCACCCGCGACGATCCCGATTTCGTCGAGACGTCGAGCTTCTCGCTGTTCGGCGCGGGGGTCAGTTGGCGCCGGGAACGGACCAGCCTGTCGCTGCGCGCGCGCAATATTTTCAACCGCGTCGCGAATTTGCGC
>NZ_JADYXN010000038.1:0-33973 GCF_015864285.1 Pseudoalteromonas sp. NZS100_1 | reverse complement strand
AGGGCAATGCGAGAACGAGTGAAACGTTATATTCTTCCAGAAAAAAGAAAACGGCCCAAAAGTAGGACCGTTCGAATTTCAAAAACTCGGTACACCATTAAGTCAAAACATGCTTAACTGAATGGTGTTAGCCCAAGAGCGACTTTTAATATTTACTATATTTGAACTATGAGCGCTTAAATGCAATTTCACCGTCGATATGAATATCACGCTGCGGAAAGGCAATCACTACATCATGCTTTTCAAATACAGCGTAAATACTAAAACGAATATCACTGCGTACTTTTCTAAGCATGGTTTCAGACTCGGCGCACACCCAAAAAATAGCGTTAAATACGAGCGAGCTATCTGCAAAGTCATCAAATAACACCGATGACTTTGGATTAGCCAAAATTGCTTCATGATCATCAAGCACTTGCTGAATAAGCTTTTTAACCAGTATCACGTCTGATCCATACGCAACGCCTACACTGACCGATGAGCGTGCATTGCCATCTATTAGCGTCCAGTTTGTTACTGTATTTTCGAGCAATTGAGAATTAGGAATAAGCATATGTACGCCGTCATTTCGGCGAATACGCGTTGAGCGAGTATTAATTGTTTCTACCACGCCTTTTGCATTGCCTACCTCTAAAAAGTCACCAATACGTATTGGGCGTTCCCACATTAGTATCCAGCCACTAATAAAGTTATTAATAATATTTTGAGCACCAAAGCCTACACCAATGGCTATTGCACCTGAAACAAAAGCAAACGCAGTAAGCGGTATGCTTAATACTTCTAAAGATGTAAAAATTAAAATAGCGATACTTAAAATAAAGTAGATACGTGTAAATAAATGCACGGCATCTTGGCTTAACTTTTTTGCCAATAATGTTTTTGTTATTAGCTTGCCAATACGCGTCACAATAAACCAAATAGCGAAAAGTATTAAAGGCACTTTAATAATTTTCGCTACGGTAATGTGTACATCGCTGTAACTAAATACAACAAAGGCAAGAATTTGGTTTATGTGTTCTAAGGTCATTTATTTTCCAAAACAAGCAAAGGAGCGCTTTAAATTTAAATCGCTATAAAGTGAAAGCGGTTCAGTGTTGGGTAAGTTTAGCAGTCATAATATAACTAAAACGCCAAGTTAATAAGTTCAATATACTTTTTATGAACAATTTATTAACTCTTTATTGCACCGAGTGCTATATAAATAGTGTACAAGCACTGGAGATCACTATGTCACAACTAACTTTAAATCAAAGACTCGCTACTTTGCAGCCGCAGGTAGACTTACATTTATTTGAAAGCAGCCTGGATTACCGAAATAAAATTTTGTGCCTTCTTGCAGAACAAGAGCAAACACTGGCATCTATCAACAAAGAGTTTGGCCAACAACAACCTAGCAACTTTGGCTCTGAGAGAAAATTTGTACTTGGATATAACTAAGCAATTATGACTCAACGACTTATTAAGTAGCTCAGGTGTTTACTTTTAGAGCTACTTTTACCTCCCTTAAAGCTAAATATTAGCTAATTTGCGTTCAAATCCCCCTTAATACCGATAAACTTTATTGTATAAACGCCAAAATTTGATAAGTTAACTAGGTTTTTCGACTCGCAAAGCCTATTCCGGCTAATCTTTCTATGGAGTTATTATGCGTAAAACCCTGATCGCCACTACTATTGCTAGTGCCTTAATATTATCGGCCTGTTCATCTAACGATACACAAAACATGGCAAAAGAAGGCGCAGCACAAGTGCAAGACATGAACGCAAACAATGTTTTATTTAAGCCAAGCCCATTGCAATATATGGCACCAGAGTTTGATAAATTTGGTACAAAAGACTACGAAGCTGCATTCGATGCAGGTATCGCACAACACACGGCACAAGTACAAGCCATTGCTAACAACCCTGCTCCAGCAACATTTGAAAATACATTAGTTAAAATGGAATTGTCAGGGGAGCTATTAAATCGCGTATCGGCTGCTTTTTATAACTTATCAGGTTTAATTTCAGATGCTGAATACCAGCGTATTGATGAAAAAATGGCGCCTGTATTATCTGCTCACTCAGATGATATTTACTTAAACGGTGAATTATTTAAGCGCGTACAAACAATTTACGACAATCAAGATAAATTAAACGCAGAAGATAAACGCCTAGTTGATTTTTACTACAAGCAGTTTGTAAAAGCAGGTGCTAAATTAAATGACGCTGAAAAAGCTAAAATGCGTGAAATTAACTCAGAGCTAGCTCAGCTATCTACTGCGTTTTCACAAAACATTTTAAAATCGTTTAAAGAAGACGTTATTGTAGTTACAGATAAAAGTGAATTAGCAGGTCTTTCTGAAGGCGAAATTGCAGGCCTTGCAGCTTCAGCTAAAAAAGCGGGCAAAGACGGCTACATGATCACTTTGGTAAATACAACGCAACAACCAATTTTAAGTAGCCTTGAAAACCGCGACCTGCGTGAGCGAATTTTTAAAGCCTCTGCAAACCGTGCAGCAAAAACTAACGGCCCTATTATTATTAAAGAAACCAACCTACGCGCTCAAAAAGCAGAGCTTTTAGGCTACAAAGATTGGGCTTCTTATGTAATGACGTCGCGTATGGCGCAAACAACTGAAAACGTTTACGGCATCCTTGATGACCTAGCACCAAAAGCAGTTGAAAAAGCAAAGATTGAAGCAGCCGCTATTCAAAAAGTGATTAACGATTCAGGCGAAAGCTTTGAGCTTAAACCATGGGATTGGACTTTTTATGCTGAAAAAGTACGTGCAGAAAAGTACAACTTAGACCCAGCACTTGTTAAACCATACTTTGAAATGCAATCGGTTATTCACGATGGCTTATTCTTTGCAATGAACAAACTGTACGGTATTACGTTTAAAGAACGTAAAGATCTTCCTGTTTATCATGAAGATGTAACCGTATACGAAGTATTTAACGCTGATGGCAGCGCTATTGGTTTATTTTACTTAGACCCATATGCACGTGAAGGTAAACGTGGCGGCGCATGGATGAGTGCATACGTTAGCGAAAGCGGCTTAAAAGGCACCAAACCTGTTATTTACAATGCGCAGAACATTCCAAAACCTGCTGCAGGCGAGCCAACGCTAATGACGTTTGATGAAGTGTCTACTATGTTCCATGAATTTGGTCATGCTGCTCACGGTTTATTCTCAGATGTTAAATACCCAAGCCTAGCGGGTACTGCAACGGCGCGTGACTTTGTTGAGTTTCCGTCGCAAGCAAATGAAGATTGGATGATTGAACCAACAGTACTTGCAAACTATGCTAAGCATTACAAGACAGGTGAGCCAATTCCACAAGCTTTACTTGATAAAGTACTTGAATCGCAAAAATTCAACCAAGGTTACGGCACTACTGAATACTTAGCCGCTGCACTACTTGATATGGAATGGCATTCATTTGGTTCTGATAAAAAAGTAGCTGACGTTCAAAAGTTTGAGCAAGACGCGCTAGAAAAACACGGTATTGCTTACTACCCTGTTCCACCGCGTTACAAATCAAACTTCTTTAGCCACACATTTGCAGGTGGTTATTCAGCGGGTTACTACGCGTACCTATGGACTGAAGTGTTTGCAGCAGACGCCTTTGCACATATGGAAAACAACGGCGGCTTAACACGTAAAAATGGTGATAAGTTCCGTAAAGAAATCCTATCAAAAGGTAACAGCCGCGACTTAATGCAAAGCTACATTGAGTTTAGAGGTCAAAAACCAACTACCGACGCACTACTTAAGCGCCGTGGTTTAGTTGAATAGTTAGGGCATGTTGACCTTTCGTGGTTGAATTTGCAGCAGTATGTTTGGTCTTTAGGCAAGGCAGAGCCTATGTAGTGTGGTTATTCCCCATAAATAGGCGATAACGCAGCATAAATGCCAAACATGCGCTGCCCTTTGGGTTCTTTCTAGGGACGATTAACTCTTTGTTACTCGGTTTTTACTTAGCCCGCTAGGTTACAAACCTCGCGCCGCGATTAAATCGCCCCTAGATTGAACAAATTTCAATCCACAAAGATCAACACGCCCTAGTAACTTAGTTTATTAATTATTGCTTTATAAAAGCCCGCTTGCGGGCTTTTATTGTTTATACATTAATTTATAACAGATAAACTGCTGCCATTAATTATTTAAAGACGACGGCTATGCGGTACTTATTTGCAGTAACTTTACTTTGGGCATTTTCATTTAGTTTAATTGGCGTGTATTTAGCAGGTCAGGTTGATGCATGGTTTAGTGTGTTAATTCGCATAGCACTAGCAACCCTCGTATTTTTACCATTTTTAAAGTTTAAACAAACACCTAAACCTTTAGCCTTAAAGCTCATGCTGATTGGCGCTATACAACTTGGTGTTATGTATAGCTTTTACTACCACTCCTTTTTATTTTTAAGCGTCCCCGAAGTACTGCTATTTACAGTAATGACTCCTTTGTACATTACCTTGCTAAATGATGCATTGAACAAACATTTTAACCCACGCTTTTTTATAATCGCACTTATTGCTGTAATTGGTGCAATTACCATTCGTTACGAAAATCTAAATAGCAATTTCATAATTGGCTTATTATTAGTTCAAGGTGCGAACATAAGTTTTGCTGTAGGCCAAGTAACCTATAAACGCTTAATGATGAACAATCAGCTTGATGATAAAACCATATTTGGATGGTTTTTTATAGGCGCACTTATTATTGCCACAATTTGCTATGCATTATTTGGTAATTCAAATAAATTACCAAGCACTTCTACTCAGTGGGGAATACTGATTTATTTAGGAGTTGTTGCATCGGGCCTTGGTTACTTTATGTGGAATAAAGGCGCAACACTCGTCAACGTTGGAGCTTTAGCCGTAATGAATAACTTACTTATTCCGGCTGGTATTATAGTTAATGTTCTTATATGGAACAGAGACGCTGACATTGTTAGGCTAAGTATTGGAGCAGCTATAATGTTAGGTGCATTAATAGTGAATCAAATTATTAATAAAAAAGTAAATTAATAAAAAGTAAATTAATAAGCTTGTAGCTAAATTGTCATTAATAATCATTAAGGTAGTACAAATTTTACTTTTTAAGGATAAATAATGAAGCGTATTACCTTACTTACAAGCTGTATATTGTTAGCCACACTTGCAGGCTGCGATGACGATGTAGAAATAGTAGAAAAAGAAGTGGTTGTTACCAACACCGAAGTTGAGATTGTTGAAGTACCTACGCCTGTTATTGTAGAGGTACCAAACGGTGATGCGCCAGATATTCAACTAGGCACTCGTCCATATTATTTAGTCAATGATATGAGCGACAGCGCTTTAAAAACACAATTAGAGTCATGCAGTGAAGGTCCTTTTTACCGCACTGACTTTTCTATTGGTCATCGCGGTGCGTCAATGCAGTACCCTGAACACACTAAAGAAGCCTACATTGCTGCTGCTAGAATGGGCGCAGGTATTGTTGAATGCGATGTTACTTTTACAAACGACAAAGAGCTTGTATGTCGCCACTCTCAATGCGACTTACACACCACAACTAATATTTTAGCCACTCCTGAACTTGCAGCTAAATGCAGTGTGCCATTTACACCAGCCGACCCTACTAATGGTATTGCCGCTTCAGCTAAATGCTGTACCAGTGATATAAGTCTAGCGGAGTTTTTAACCCTTGAAGGTAAAATGGATGGTGCAAACACAAATGCAACCACCGTTGCCGATTACATGGATGGTACACCCAATTGGCGCACTGACTTATATGCGACCCAAGGGACATTAATGACTCATAAGCAAAGTATTGCATTGTTTAATGAGATGGGCGTAAAAATGACCCCAGAACTTAAATCGCCGCAAGTAAGTATGCCATTTAATGGAATGACCCAAGAGCAATACGCGCAAAAAATGCTAGACGAATACACACAAATGGGTGTGCCAGCCTCAAAAGTTTATCCGCAGTCGTTTAATCTTAATGACGTAAAATACTGGATTAATACCAACCCTGATTTTGCAGATAAAAGCGTATACCTAGATGGTCGCGACAGCGAAGCAGGATTTGATCCAAACAACCCGCAAACATGGCAACCTAGCATGGATGAGCTTGTTGCCAATGGCGTTAAAATTTTAGCGCCTCCAATTTGGATGATGCTAACAATAGACAGCGAAAGTAATATAGTGCCATCACAATACGCCATTGACGCAAAAGCAGCAGGTTTAGAGCTTATTGCATGGAGCCTTGAGCGCTCAGGTCCGCTTAATGAAGGTGGTGGTTATTACTATCAATCAATTGCTGATGTTATAGATAACGATGGCGACATGATGACGGTCGTTGATGTACTCGCAAAGGACGTGGGTGTAATGGCTATATTTTCAGATTGGCCGGCTACCGTAAGTTATTACGCTAGTTGTAATAAAATGCCTGCAAGTATTTAATACCAATCTGCTTATATATGGGGTCTATTTAACGTTAAGAAAATTACGCTAGAACTAGGCAAAAATTTTTTATCTAGTTGTTCTAAATAAAAAATTTTTAACGACGTTATAGTGAAATTTAATTCGTTAAATTGATCAAAGATTTATGCAGGTTGGTATAAATACTCGACAACAAAAGTCGTTTATTTTATCGCGCTCAGTTACCATATCATTATATATAATTTTATTTAACTGAGCGCTTTTATGATAATTCAACAACATAACGCAGACTTGCCAACACCTACAGGTTTAATGCGAACAACCGTATATCGCCCTCAGGCGCAAGGGCAATTCCCTGCTATTATTTTTTATTCTGAAATTTTTCAGCAAACTGCACCTATTGCACGCAGCGCAGCTATTTTAGCAAGCCATGGCTTTGTGGTATTAGTACCGGAAGTATTTCACGAGTTAAATCCTATGGGCACTGTGCTTGCTTACGACGATGCAGGTAAAGATAAAGGCAATGCAGATAAGTGGGCAAAACCACTTGAGCATCATGATAGCGACACGCAAGCCATGATCGACTTTATAAAGCAGCAACATTACTGCACAGGTACAGTAGGCGCTATGGGCGTATGTATTGGCGGGCATTTAGCTTACAGAGCGGCGCTTAATCCTGAAATTAAAGCGGCTTTTTGCTTATACGCGACTGATATTCATAGCAATACATTACCGGCAAAATCAGGTAATAACTCATTTGAACGCATGGCTGATATACAAGGCGAAATTCACTTTATATGGGGTAAACAAGACCCGCATGTGCCACAAGAAGGCCGCACTAAAATATACCAGCAATGCGTAAACACAGGCATTAATTACCAATGGCAAGAAGTTAATGCCCAGCATGCCTTTATGCGTGATGAAGGTGAGCGATACGATGCAGCCCTTGCAATTAATATGTATCAACAAGCGGTTGCATTATTTAGCCGTACTTTATAAGTGTTTTATAAATGCTTTATAAATATTTAAAAAGCGAAAATAATTAAACGCTTTTCAGCATACCCAAGGAGGTATGCTGTTTTACAAAATACGCTTTTAAGTAATCAATAAATAATCGTAGTTTTTTAGATCCCGCAGCTCCTGGCGGAAATACCCCGTACAGTTCAATATCTTTGCTTTTATAATCATCTAATATTATTTCAAGTAGCCCTGCTTGTACTTTAGGCCACGCATCGTAAAGCGGAATACGCCCAATGCCATGCCCTGCTTCTACAAAGGCAGTACGTGCAGCTGCGTTATTAGTACTTAAGGCGCCTTGCATTGTAATGTCGTGTTTTTTGCCATCTTTTGAAAGTGTTAACGTTTTACTTCCTAGCTGATAAACCACCCATTGATGATCTGCCAATTCTAAAGGTGTTTTAGGTTTACCAAAATGTGTAAAGTAATCCGGCGCGCCACAAATACAAGTGCTCATTGTAGTCAGCTTGGTTGCCTGCAAGTTGGAGTCACTCAGTGCCACTCCCCTAATTGCAAAATCAAACCCATTTTTAATAATATCAACCACATCGTCAGTAAGCTGTAAGTCTATTTTAATTTTAGGGTATTGGCGCTTAAACGTATTTATTGCAGGCACAATTAACTGCATTCCCACATTTACTGGGCAACTAATTTTAAGTAAACCTTGTGGCTCGCTCTTTATATTTTCTATTTGCTGATTAGCCGCATTAGCTTGTTCGGTAATTATTCTACAACGCTCATAATAAGCAATGCCTGCTTCAGTGAGCGCCATGGTACGGGTTGAGCGATTTAGTAAAGTAACTTCAAGCTGCGTTTCTAATTTTTTTAAATGATAACTTGCAACTGCTCGCGTAAGCCCTAGCTGTTTGGCAGCAGCGGTTAAGCTGCCCTGCTCTACAATTTGCGCAAATACAACCATGCTCTTTAACTGCTCAAACGACACCTTCATATGTGCTCCGTAGCGTGTTTTAAATTCAACCCCTCTATTGTATCAATTATTAAACCAATAAAGTTAAATTTATCATCGTTGTTTAAAGCTCTGTTAGTGCATATAGTAATTGGTAAGCAAGATAAACCAATTTAAATCATCAGAAGGAATATATTCAATGTCTAAAAAAATACTTATGGTTCTTACATCTCACGCAGAACTTGGTAACACTGGCGAAAAAACAGGTTTTTGGGTAGAAGAATTTGCAGCCCCTTATTATGCATTTGTTGATGCAGGCGTTGAAGTAACATTAGCGTCTCCAGCTGGCGGTCAACCACCCATTGATCCGACAAGTACGCTTGTCGATTTTCAAACAGATGCAACAAAACGTTATGACGCAGATAGCGCAGCGCAAACCCTTATGGCAAACACTAAAGTGTTGAGTGAAGTAAAATCTAGCGATTTTGACGCTGTATTTTACCCAGGCGGTCACGGTCCATTATGGGACTTAGTTGATAACACTGACTCAATCTCACTTATCGAAAGCTTTGTAAAAGAGCAAAAGCCTGTTGCTGCGGTATGTCATGCAAGTGCTGCATTTTTAAATGTTAAAGATGCCGATGGCAATGCATTAGTAGCGGGTAAAAAAGTAACTGGTTTTACTAACTCTGAAGAAGCTGCAGTGCAACTTACCGATATCGTGCCATTTTTAGTTGAAGACGAGCTAATTAAAAAAGGCGGCGATTATCAAAAAACTGACGACTGGGGCGTATTAGCGCTAGTAGATGGTTTAGTAATTACCGGTCAAAACCCAGCAAGCTCTGAACTAGCAGCCAAAAAACTATTAACCAAACTAGGTTAATAGTGAGTAAAAATTAAAAATAAGCACAGCATTTTATGCTGTGCTTTTTTAATTGCTTTTCATTAGCAAATACAATTCCTATACTGGCAACTCTTAAAGTCAATTAGGGTGATTATATGGCAACCAAGCCAACCACACTGTCATTACTAACGAGTACCCGCTTCGCAATTTTTAGTATTGTTGTTATTTGCTTCGTACTACAAGTGATCAATAGCCTACCTGGTATAAACCTAAATGGTTTAGGCATATATCCACGCAGTATCCAAGGCTTAATTGGCATACTATGCGCACCTTTTTTACATGGTAGCTGGTGGCACTTCGCCAGTAATATGATTCCATTTGTAGTGTTAAGTTGGCTAATTTGCCAGTACAGCGTAAAACGTTTTTATAACGTATTTATTTTTACCGCTCTAGTTGGTGGACTGTTAGTTTGGGCATTTGGGCGCAGTAACATACATGTTGGTTTAAGCGGTGTTATATATGGTTTATGGGGCTTTATTCTATGCTACGGCTTAGTAAGACGCTCATTAAAATCAATTATAATTGCTGTTGTAGTGGCTATACTTTATAGCGGTTTTATATGGGGTGTTTTACCCCAGCGCTATCATGTATCGTTTGAAAGCCATTTATTTGGAGCGCTAAGCGGATTGTTTTTAGGTTATAGATTAGCAAAAGCCGATAAATTAAAAGGTCGGTAAATTAAGTATTAGGGCCTTTAATTAATTTTTTATGGCCACATTTACCATATATGTATTTCATCTAACAGAGGTTATTTATGAGTGATAAAAACGAATACACGCCACCAAAAGTATGGACGTGGGAAAGTGAAAGTGGCGGTAAGTTTGCCAGCATTAACCGCCCAATTGCAGGCGCGACTCATGACAAAACTCTACCTATTGGTGAGCACGCATTTCAGCTTTATTCTCTTGCGACACCTAATGGCCAAAAAGCTACAATCATGTTTGAAGAGCTTTTACAGCTTGGTTGCACCGATGCAGACTATGACGCATATTTAATAAACATAGGTGATGGCGATCAGTTTGGATCTGACTTTGTTGATATTAATCCAAACTCAAAAATCCCAGCGCTAATGGATCATTCAACCACGCCGCCTACTCGCATCTTTGAATCTGGTTCTATTTTACAGTATTTGGCTGAGAAATTTGATGTACTCATACCTAAAGATTTAAAAGCTAAAACTGAGTGTCGTAACTGGCTATTTTGGCAAATGGGCTCAGCGCCTTACTTAGGTGGCGGATTTGGTCATTTTTATAGCTACGCACCAAGTAAAATGCAATACCCTATTGACCGTTTTACCATGGAAACCAAACGCCAGCTTGACGTGTTAAATCGCCATTTAAGCGAAAATGAATACATGGCAGGTGATGAATACTCAATTGCCGATATTGCAATTTGGCCGTGGTACGGATCGTTAGTGCTTGGAGCTTTATATGATGCAGCAGAGTTTTTAGATGTTGCCTCATACACCCATGTTGTACGCTGGGCTACGCAAATATCAGAGCGCCCCGCAGTAAAGCGTGGTCGTCGCGTAAATCGCACATGGGGCCCTGAAGAAGAGCAAATGGCAGAGCGCCATAACGATAGCGATTTCGAAGGTTAAATCTATAGAACAGCAAGTAAAGTCGTTAACACTTTAACCTGCTTGATAATTTTAAGGCTCAAAATAAATATTTATTTTGGGCCTTTTTACTTTTTAAACTTTTTTTATCCCTCCCATAAACTATATTTACTTTACATTAAAGTTTTATTTAGCTGCGTAAAGGCTTATTAAGCTCTTTGTATTACCAGTATTGCATTAGTGTAATTTGCTAAATGGTTTACTTAATTTCCTAGGGGTTGTTTTTGAAAAAGGTTTTAATTAGTGCCATATAACAATTTAAGTAATAATGAGCGAAAAGAAGCGCTCAAAATTTTATACTCGAATGCTATTTCCGGAATTGCAGTCTCTGTACTAGTCAGCGTTGCTTTAGTATTTGCTTTTGATATAACTAATGAGAAAACTAACCACGATAAAGTAGTCTGGTTAGGCATAATGATGTGCGTGCTTACTTTACGTATTATTGATGTAGGGCTTTTTTTGAAAGCTCAAAATTCTCGCCAACCTTACAACACACATTCTTATCTAAATCGCTTTGCTATTGGCTGTATATCAACAGCCGTGTCTTGGTGTGGTTATGCTCTTTGGTTTCATAGCACTTCATCTACGGTGGAAGTTACTACGACCATTGCTATTTTATCGGCGCTTGCCGGTGGCTCTGCAAATTTGCTGTCTGGAAGTCGTTTTACCGCTGTTCTATATAGTTTTACTTTATTGGCGCCCTACTCTTTTTTGCTAGCGCTTTCAAACGATCACTACCAACACGTATTGGGGTTATTAGGTTTAACTTTTGCCACAATCATGATTGCCTCTTCGTACAAATCAGCCACATTTACACACAGTGCAATCAAGCTCAAAAACCAAAACAGAGAGCTGCTTAATGAAATGGAAAACAAGGTCGAACAACGCACTGAAGAAATTTACCGCTTATCGAATACCGATCCACTCACAAATCTATTAAACCGCACCGCATTTTTAAAAAATGCAAACAAACAACTAGCAGATAACCCTAAAGAACCCTTTGCTTTATTATTTGTAGATTTAGATGGTTTTAAGCAAATCAACGATTCGTTGGGTCACAAAGTAGGCGATAAAGTATTAAAAGAAATAGCACTGAGAATTAGTAATGTATGCAACCAACAACTCTATAAATGCCGTTGGGGCGGAGATGAGTTTTTAATTTTAGCAACGTATCAAAGCCAAACTGAGCTTATCGAGTTTGCTAATAAAGTGCTTCAAAGCATTAGCGCCGAGCATGAAACATATAAATATCAAAAATGGGTATCAGCAACTATTGGAATGGCCATGTACCCTGAGCACGGGAGTGATTTAAATACCTTAATTCGCTCTGCTGATATTGCAATGTATCACCAAAAACGCATGGCTAAAGGTAATATCAATATTTATAACGATTCACTCAAATTAAAACAAGAAAGAGAGTACCTGTTGAGTCAACGCCTAGCCAGTGCCATAGAAGAAAACAGTTTAAGACTAGTATTTCAGCCAATTGTAGATAGCAAAACATCAAAAGTAACCTCTTTCGAATCATTATTACGCTGGCAACTAGACGGTGAAAATATTTTCCCTGATGAGTTTATAACTATTGCCGAGCAATATGGTTTAATAACCCAAATGGGCCTCTGGGTCATAGAACAAGCATGTATACAAGCAAATAAATTCAACCATTTACCGACAAAAATTGCAGTAAGCGTGAACGTATCGGTAATACAATTACAAGATCCAAATTTTGTAACTAAGGTATTAAAAATAGTAAACAATCACCAAGTAGAGCCTAAAGATCTGCATATAGAAATTACCGAATCAGTATTTGCCGAAGATAAACTCACATTTTTGACAGCCGTGAAAGCACTACAAAAACAAGGCTTTTGTATTTCAATTGATGATTTTGGAACTGGCTACTCATCACTATCAAGCATGCTTGATATTGGTGTAGATATAGTAAAAATAGACAGAAGTTTTATTCAAAATATGGATAAAAGAGGGTTAAGTATTATTCATGCAATTGTACAAATGGCCTCATCTTTAGATTTTACTGTTGTTGCCGAAGGCGTTGAAACTATTGAACAAGCAAACACGCTTACTAATATTGGTGTATCTCACCTGCAAGGTTATTACTTTTCAAAACCGATGGAAGTAGATTTTGTAGATGCTTATTTAAATGAGCAAAATAAGCTGTGCCGTTGATAACCAAAACCCGCTAAAAGCGCTTAACTGCCATATGAGTTTTGCACTACCTTTCTTATTAGGGCTTGTTTATCTTTCGAGGTTAAATTTGCAGCAGACTGTTTGGTATTTAGGCAATGCAGAGCCTATGTAGTGTGGTTATTCCCCATAAATAGGCGATAACGCAGCATAAATGCCAAACATTCGCTGCCCGAAGGGTTCTGCCTAGGGGAGATTGACTCTTTGTTACTAGGTTACAAACCTCGCGCCGCGATTAAATCTTCCTTGGGTTGAACAAAGTTCAATCCTGAAAGGTCAACAAGCCCTTCTTAAAACATAATCTTACAATTACTTACACCCAGTACATAGTTATTAGCGTAGGCTAAATATAAACCAACTTACATAAGTGTATTACGTTTAAATTTACGCTAATTAGCAAACCGCCAGCGCTGGACCCTACGTTAAGTTGTGCGCTGATGTTGCTTATATAAGTGAATAATAAAAATGTAACGATACAACTAAATATAAAAAAGGGATTTGCATGATAAAACCACTTTGCTATTCACTCATCACTTTACTTACCCCCATTAGCGCTATAGCTCAAACAATGGCAATAAAAACAACGGATGAATTAGTATCAACCGATTCAGAGATTTTATTTGCATATAATAAAGAATCAAAACAATTAGAAGCCATCAATTTACTCACATCACTAAGTAGTGAACTTGCTTTACCAAAAAATGCCATCGGGTTTGATGTGGCTACACTTGCTAACATTACCGATAAACAAGCACTCGTACTAACAAGTGATGGCGTATACAAAGCCCATGCTGGTAAACCAACACTATTGTTTAATTATGAGTCGGTTCTAAATCAATTAAAAATAGATAAATTTGAAAAAGTAGACTTTGTCTTCGATGCCAACAACGACGGTCTAAGCGATATTTTCATCCCTGGGTTAGCAAGCAGTACTTTATACATTCAAAATAAAGATGGCAGCTTTAAGCCTAACAAATTTAAACAAACACCTATGTATGAAGGCAGCTTTTCAGGAAAAGGGCTTTCTCTAGAAGTTAATATTAACAATAAACCCGTTGTTATTGATTTTAACCACGACGGGTTAAGCGACTTGGTTTTTTCAAATGACTTTGGAGCAGATGTACTACTTGCTAATTCAGAAGGCTTTGAGCAAAAGCTCACCTCAATTGATTTTAACATCGAATTAGGCGAGCTAAGCAATGGCGAAACTCGCAAAATAAAGCAAATTATTGATATTAATAACGACGGATTTCTAGATTTTACAACTAGACAGTTTAAGCCAACGCAAGGTATGGATTCGTTAGATATAAAAATAGCACATACTTTGTACCTAGGAAGTGCTAAAGGCTTTAGTAATACGCCCATTACCTTATTTGAAACACAAGGCCCTAGTGAGTTATTGCTCAAAACTGATTTTAATAATGATGGCTTAATTGATTTACAAAAAATGGATTTAGATATTGGCTTAGGTACTATTGCGTCTATGGCATTGGGCGGTGGCAGTACTGATGTAGATGTAGAAATGAACATTTATAAGCAGCAACCCGACGGCTCATTTGCCAATAAATCGAGTATCGAACTTGATTTAGAAATGGAAGTAGGAATGAACGGCGATGATTCCGAGCCAGCCCTATATTTAGGTGATATTAACGGCGACAGCTATATTGACGCAGTATACAAATACAGTAAAAAAACGCTGTATATTTATTACGGAGAGCAAGACTCACTGCTAAATGATAAACGTAAAAAATTAAAACTAACGCTGCCTAAAAATAATAAAGATATTCTTCTGGTAGACATAAACCAAGACGGTAAAAAAGATTTTGTATTTAAATTTACCGAAGAAGATGGCACCAGCAAAATAGAAACACGCTTAAATTAAGCCAATAAAAAAGCCCAACGGAGTTAACCGTTGGGCTTTGGACTTAAGACTTTCGAGTAACAGTCAGCTTTACTCTAAGTTATAACACCTAAGCAGTTACATTTAGCAGTGAATCGCCTTCACTTAAACCAAACTTCTCTTGCACTGATGCAAGGATTGATTCTTTATCTTCATCAGACAACTGGCTTGAATACTCAGTTAATAGCTCATCTAAGTAGCTGACTACTTCGTCTGTATCTACTGATTCTAATGAGTTCTGTGGCGGCGGTGGCGGTCTTTGGCCTTCCACTCGTCCTGCATCACCAATGCTTTTAGCATCAAACTCAAGTTCGCTCATTAAATCAGCAAGCTCTTTTGTTGGTTCAATACCTTGTTCTTTAAATGCCGCTTGAATACTTTGCGTGTTTTCTTCGGTTAAGTTTTCAGCGTCAAACTCTGCAAGCGTTTCTTTAACAAAATCGCTTTGCTCTGTTGTTAGTTTTGCAGCCTGACTACTTTGTTGCGACATAAAACTCGCAGAACTACTGTTAATACTATTAATCATTTTAGTATCCTTTCAGCGTTCACGACGAGGTGGTTTATGATCGCTAAGTTCTTGTTCACTAATTTCGCCATTACCATCGGCATCTATAGAATCAAAAATTGTTTGTGCATCGCCGTGTGGCGGTTTTTTAGCACTAAACTCTTCAAAGCTAATTACGCCATCACCATCAGTATCAATAGTTGAGAAGTCAGGTTTTTCAGGAGGATTGTCACCGCCTCGAGCAGCTACATTAGCTGAAAAAGCAATAGATAATATTGCCACAGTGGCAAGAGTTGAAAAATGCTTCATAGTAATAACCTCGTATTTAAGAATTAAACTAAGCTTACGCTTTAAAAACGCAAACAATGTGCAAATAATGAGGAAGTAATAAATTATTTTAATAAAAAATAGTAATCTAAATACTTATTTAAAAAGTTCTGGTTGATTGCTTTGCAATCAATATATAAGCTAATAAAATAATACGATTAATTACTCTCAGGCAGTAGTGTTACTGCCCTTAATTCTCAAAGCTGATATACTGCTTGAGCCAATTAAACAAACAAATACAGAGCACTTTCATAAATAATGATTAATAACCAACCCTACTTAGCAGGCAATCTGTGAAAATACCTAAACGCCTACAACCCCTTGTTGATGATGGCCTTATTGACGAAGTTATAAGCCGACTAATGAGCGGTAAAGAAGCCGATGTATTTATTGTCCGCTGTGGTGAGCACATTCGCTGTGCGAAAGTGTATAAAGACGCGGTTAAACGTAGCTTTAAAAAAGCGGCACAATACCAAGAAGGCCGAAAAGTACGTGGTGGACGCCAAGCGCGTGCTATGGGTAAACGTTCTAGCTATGGCCGTCAATTAGAAGAAGAGATTTGGCAAAATGCCGAAGTTGATGCGTTATCTCGTTTAGCTGGCGTGGGTGTACGTGTTCCTGATACTTACTTTTGTATTGATGGCGTGCTGCTTATGGAGCTTGTGTCGGACGAGAATGGTAACGTAGCCCCTCAACTTGGACATGTCGTTTTTAGTGAAGAGCAAGCTATTGAGCAACATAAACTCATGATGCATTACATTAAGCTTATGCTTTGCGCAGGTATAATACACGGCGATTTATCTGAATTTAATGTACTTGTAGATAATAACGGCCCTGTAATTATAGATTTACCGCAAGCAGTTAACGCTTCAGCAAATAACAGTGCACAAGCTATGTTTGCACGCGATGTAAATAACATACGCCGCTACTATGGTGAATTTGCGCCAAGCATACTAAAAACTCAATACGCTAAAGAAATGTGGGCATTATTTGAAGAGGCCAATTTAACGCCTAATTCAACGCTTACAGGTGAATTTGAAGACAGTGACGAACTTGCCGATGTAGATTCTATTCTTGATGAAATTCAAGCTGCCGAATACGAAGAGTTTGACCGCTTAGAGCGAATTAAAAATGCTGACGATGATGAATAGCTCATCGTCATAGCTTACTAATACCTCTTACTGCGGGTGCACAAATCGGTAGCCAACCCCATAAACAGACTGAATAACACTTTCAGTTTGTGTCACTTCATCTAGTTTTTTACGCAACTTTTTAATATGGCTATCAATAGTACGATGGCTCACAATACGCTGATCGGCGTACATAGTGTCCATTAAACTATCGCGCGAATAAATACGATTTGGGTTGTTAAACAAAGGTTTAAATAGCTGAAATTCAAAGTTCGTAAGCTCTATGCTGTTTGATTTGTATTTTACGCTGTAGGTACTCTCGTCAAGCTTCATTGTTGACTCTGTAACATCACTTGCGCTACTTAATCGCCTTAATATAGCTTTAACTCGCGCCACCAGCTCAGCATAACTAAACGGCTTACAAATATAATCATCTGCACCTAACTCAAGTCCAAGCAGCCTATCTATTTCTTCTACTTTTGCCGATACCATAATAATAGGCACATTTGAAAAGCGCCTGATTGCTTTACATAGTTCTATACCACTTTGACCAGGTAGCATTATGTCGAGCAAAATTACGCTCGGCCTGTTAATTTCAAGCCAAGGTAATACTTCATTTCCGTGATGTATTTGATGAGTAACAAAATGATGGCTACTTAAAAAGTCACTCATTAAGTTAGCCAGCTTTACCTCATCTTCCACAATCAGTATTTGTTCGCTCATAGAGTTCTCTGTTATTAGTAATCCAAACTTAGATAAAAATACCATATCAAAAAAAGTTCAAGTTACGTATTTTTTATCTGAATCAACTAAAGCTAAATAGTTGGTAGCCTAATAATAATAGCAAGACCGCCTAGAGTGGCTTTTTCAGCAGCTATTTCACCATTATGGCCTTTAACTATATGTTGGCAAATAGATAAGCCCAAGCCCGAACCGCCCTCTTGGCGATTACGAGAGCTATCTACTCGATATAAATACTCAAACAAATGCGATAAATGCGACTGCTCTACACCTACGCCATTATCTTCAATTATAAGCTCTAAGTAGGTTTGCCCTTTAATGCTTATATTATTAGCCGTTAATGAAATAGTGGTGCATTGTGCATAGTGTACCGCGTTCATTAAAATATTATCGAGCAGCTGCAAAAGTCGGGTTTTATCTGCTTGTACAGTTATGTGTTTAGCGCTATTGAGTAAGTAAATTTTTATATTGTGCTGCTCAAGTATAACCTGATATTTTTGCTCAATAGTATTTAATAATAAAGCCATATCAGTAGGTTGCATAGTGTAATGCATACCCCCTAACTCTGCGCTATTGAGCATATGCAAATCATCTATTAAGCGTTTTAAATGCAATGCCTCGTCGTTAGCCGAGTTAATATTTTTTGCATTAGGCTCACGTATACCAAGTAGCATAGCTTCAAGTTCACCGAGTAAAATACTCATTGGCGTTCTAAGCTCGTGAGAAATATTGGCAAGCCAGCGTTTGCGCACTTGCTCGTCTTTAGCGAGTGTAAATGCAAGGATATTAAAATCTTCGCTTAATTGGCCTAATTCGTCTTTTCGCTCAAGCGTAAGTTTGGTCTCGTAATTACCTTGCGTTAAGCGATGCATACCATTAGCAATTTGCTTTACTGGACTAACTAAGTGACGAGACAATAAAAAGGTAACTAGCAATGTAAGCAATACAGCGGCTAAAGCAATAAACCATAAGTAGTTAGTTTGCTGCTGTAAAAAATCAAGCTCATAACCATCAACCAAGCTATCTCTTTTAGATACAGCTAAGTAACCCACTGTTTTATCGCTCACTGTAATTGGGGTTGTTATATATTTTAAATCGCTGAGGTATCTACCCACTACTCGCTGCTTATTTTCATCAAGCAAAGCGTAGTGAGCAATATTTTCAGGTGGTAGGCGGCGCTCTCCCCCTAAACGAATATGATCGGGTGGCGGCCGTCGCATCATTCCCCCTCTGGGGCCTGGACCTTCTGGTGGCCTAGGTAAAAACTGGCTATTTTCTAGCTGAGATTCAACAAGTTTTCTAAAATTTTCGCCATTGCCAACAACACGTTCCCATGAGGGGGTTTTTTCGTATTGCTTTGCAAGTTGCACAACAAGTGGTTCAAGCGCTTTTACTTCTTTTGCATTAACAAAATCAATTACGCCTTGCCCTATACTCCATTGTATAAGTACTACTAGCCCTGCAATAACACTAAAGGTAAAACTAAATAGTATTAAAAAAAGTTTATTATGAATTTTCATTAATGCGTGTTTTCAACCTTGTTAGGAAAGCTTTCAAATCGGTATGTTATAAACTCTTTGGTTTGATCGTTAACATACAGCGTAGCAACTATTTTTTTGCCCTGAGCGGTCCAATACATATGACCATGATTATTTAAAGTAACCGATACGGTATTTATACCACTTTTAAATAAGTTAGTAGGTAAATGCAATGCATGTCCGTAAATTCGCTGTATTTTAACCCCATTTATATATAAATGAGCATGACCTTGTAAAAAGCCCGTGTCATCGTTTGTAGTAACGCTCATCATTTGCTGCATGTTCATTGCGCCCTCAGGGGGTACAGATAAATCATAGCGCTGCGTATCTAAAATTAAGTTATAACCCGACATACTATCTTTTAATAACTTAAGGCTTAATGCCGGAATTAGCGTATCACTTGGCACTGCTATAGGCATATGGCTATGATCCATCATTTCCTGCTGCGCAAAGAGCTTAAAGCTCAATAGCGCAGCAGTAGTTAGGATCAATGCGTATTTAAAATAACGCATAGTTACTCCTTACATTCCCGGTGGTGGACCCATTGTTTCGCCCGTATCACAGCGACCAATTGAATTATCGGCTAATTGACCTTTAAAACGAGGCCCTATTTGATAAGGGAAAGAAGGCTGTAATTTGCCATCGCTATCTAGCATTAGTGTTATATGGTAGTGATAACCCTTGCCATCGTTAGTATCGTGGCCGTTATGCTCATCTAATTGAGCACCGGTTACTGTTTTTTGTGCGTAGTAGAAATCTTCAAAGTAATAACCATCGTCGGCATTTAATGTATTACCAGAGAGCGTCGTTACTTCTGCGCCAATAGCAGGACCTGCATCACTTGTTTGTGTGCCTTGGCTAACATCGTATTGATCGACTAAAGTACAGCTTCGCTCACCTTCAGTACCACAACCACCTTCACTTTCTGACGCGCCATAATCACGCATTTCCCAGCCGCTTAATGCAAGTTGACCGTTACTTTCATAAGGACCATAAAGTGGATAGCCATCAGCTGCAAACCCATAAATAGGTGAATGCGCATCGCCATCATCTTCAAGTAAATCAGCTAAGCAACTAGTGTAAAAATGGTGATGATATTCACCGTTAGCAGCATGTCCGCCACACACATCAACATCGTATTGCTCAGCAATGGGCGCTAATGTATACCAAATATTATTACCGTAGCTCATACCATCGCCCCAGTTAAATATACTGGTGCCATTAACCATTAAGCCCACTGTACCTAAACCTGTTTCACACGTTTCAGTGTCAGATAAATCGGTAGGTGTTATCGGAAAATACGCCTCAACTGTTTGTTCTGTCGGGCAACCTGGTCCTGGAGGCCAATAGCCTGCGCCGCCTGTGTCATCACAGTTTTCAGTGCTGCTGTTATAGCCAATATCTTCACCAAACGAAATGGTTTGCCCTACTGCTGCTGAGGTTACACCGTTATAAAAATCGGTAGCTGCACGCGGGCGATTATTTAACGCGTCTACTTGGTCTTGTGTAAGCGTTACGTCATATTTAGGGATGTCAGTTGTTTGCACATACATGTATTCAACGTCAGCATCTTCCTCAGTAACAGTAACAACCTCAACTGATTGAACATCTTCAACCACTGCGCCATTGTTTTGTATATAAGTAGAGGTTGTATCGTTGTTAATTAACCAGCTGGTAAGTTTTGCACTATTATCAACTGCACCAGTATCTGAGCCTGAGTCTGAGTCTGATGAAGCAATAACATTAACTATAACTGTATCTACAACGACATCGTTTGTGCCGTCATCTGCACTGATTTCAAATACAAGTGCTTCATCGGTTAAAACTTCAGGTGCAACAAACTCAGTAGAAGTTGCTGTACTTGAAGATAAGCTAACGGTAGTGCCTGATGTTTGTGACCAATTAACCGATACTTCACCGTCATCTTCAACCGTTGAACTTAAATAAACGGTATCGCCCGCATTAACAGTTTGGTCAATACCGGCGTCAACCGTTGGAGCACTATTACTGACTGTATCGCCGTCTGTTGTAGTACTTGTAGAATCGCTGTTACATGCGCTTAAAGCGATACAAAGCGCACTTAACGCAAATAACTTAGTTACATTAGAGGCTTTTTTTTTAAAAAGTGTTTTCAATGCTTGAACCTTTACTTTAACGTTTAATAAAACAAAGTTAACAAGTAAAAGTGCAAACATTGTGCACAAACTAAGGAAGAATAAACATAAAACTAGATTTGTGGTCGTTTAAGTACAAATTTGTCTTTAGTGGTTGCATAGTAATCTCCACCCATTCTACCTACCGCATCTAAAAGTGTTGGGTCAATATAACCGTCAACAAACACTTCATCGTCAACACAAATACCCACTATGTCTAACAACATCATTTGTCCGCCGCCAGGCTCGCTTGAAATAGTAATAACTTCACGTAGCTTACACTCATAGCGTACTTTTGAATCAGCAACACTCGGCACTGCGACCATTTGGCTATCAATTTTAGTTATATTTGCAGCATCAAACTCACTAACATCACTAGGATAATTAGCACAGCTTTGATTCATTTTTTCAACCTGCTCATGACTCACAATGTTAATCACACATTCTTTAGTCGCTAATAAGTTAATTAATGTATCTTTGCTTAGTTTATCGCGTGGATTTACTTGCGTCACACTCAATACTGGTGGGTTACAACTCGCTACTGTAAAAAATGAGTAAGGAGCAATATTAGCCACACCGTCGCTACTTAATGTACTTATCCATGCGATAGGCCGAGGGCTGATCCCGCCAACTAAATACGAATAAACATTAAGCTCTTTATTTACAGTTAAATCTAAAAACATACTTTTCCTTTTAATACATTAAAACTAAATCTTAATTCAAGTTAGTTACGTATAGGTTTGGCTGACTCAGTTAAATAACAAGCTAATTTTTATCTCTATTTAAAGCAATAAACAAATTATATGAAAATAAACATCGTGTGGTTTAAACGTGATTTGCGTCTTAGCGATCATCAACCATTAAAAAATGCATTCAGTAATGGCTTACCTACCCTATTACTTTATAACTTTGAGCCATTATTGCTCGAAGATGCACACTACAATGAGCGGCACTGGCGCTTTGTGTATCAATCAATAGTTGAGTTAAATAATCAGCTAGCGCGTTTTAACGCCTGTGTTTATATCTTTAATTTAAATATGAACGATTTACTTGAATCGTTAAAGGCACAGTTTGAAATAGTTAGTATTTTTAGCCATCAAGAAATAGGCTTAAACAACACCTTTGAGCGCGATAAAGCAATAAAAGCATGGTGCCAGCATAACCATATTAATTGGCAAGAGTCGCAAACAGGCGCGGTTATTCGCGGCAAAAAAAATCGTAATAATTGGAACGAACGCTGGCAGCAAACAATGCAAGCACCTATTGCAGTTCCTAATTGGAAGAGTATAAAAACAATTACCCTCAATAACTACCAAACACCTGAGCTACCAAGCGCTTACACGCAAGATCACGACAGCCTTCAACAAGGTGGCCCGCTGCATGCGCGAACTGTAATGCAGAGCTTTTTTGCCGAGCGCGGTAAAGGTTATCAAAAAGGAATATCGAGCCCAAGTTTAAGCCAAACACATTGCTCCCGACTTTCGCCGTACTTAGCGTGGGGGAATATTAGCCTTAGGCAAGTGTATCAAATGGCCATTGATGAATATCATTCAAAACACCCTGATAAAAGAGGCTGGAAACGCCCACTAGCAGCGTTTGTATCGCGCTTGCATTGGCACTGCCATTTTATGCAAAAGTTTGAGAGCGAGTGCTCTATGGAATTTTTAGCCCTTAATCCAGGCTACCATGTATTTCCGTATCGCGATGATGAACATGTGAAAAACGATATTGAACGCTGGGCACAGGGTCAAACAGGTATTCCCATTATTGACGCTTGCATGCGCTGCTTAAAAGCCACCGGTTACATAAACTTTAGAATGCGCGCCATGCTTGTAAGCTTTGTAACGCATCATTTAAATATAAGCTGGCAGCAAGCAAGCTTTCCTCTCGCTAATTACTTTTTAGATTTTGAGCCTGGCATTCACTATCCGCAAATTCAAATGCAAGCCTCGGTAACAGGCATAAACACCATTAGGCACTACAACCCAATTAAACAATCAGAAGATCAAGACCCAACAGGTTCATTTATTAAAAAGTGGTGCCCCGAGCTTGAAAAACTCCCTATTGAATATTTACATCAGCCTTGGGAGCAAACTCCAATGGAAGCACTCTTTAACGACTTTAAGTTAGGGGAGGATTATCCCGAACCCATGCTTGATTTAACAGCGGCCTCAAAAGAAGCACGCGAGCGCTTATGGCAATACCGTGAGCGAGCCGATGTTAAACGCGCCATAGGGAGGATTCTTAAAAAGCACGTTGGGGGTACTCAAAAAGTTACTCGAACAAAAAGTAAAACGGATACTAAAAGTAACAGTAAGGCTGAGTAAGCATGGCGCACAAAAAACTAAACTTACCTCAAAAAATATGCCCTATTTGTAATAAACCTTTTACGTGGCGTAAAAAATGGCAGCGCGACTGGGATAACGTTATTTTCTGTTCAGAGCGCTGCAGGCGTAATAAATAAGAGTAACAATTAACTGGCGTCTATTTTGCAACATCATCAATAATTAGTGCTTTTAAGGCTTTATATAAGTTTATTTTGTAAATAACGCTTAGCTAACCTGAAAAGCTTACACTCAAGCAAGGAGAAGATGATGACTATTAAAAAAACGGCAAGTTCAACATGGTCTGGCGATATTAAAACAGGTAAAGGTAGCATATCAACTCAAAGTGGCGCGCTTGATAAACAACCTTATGGTTTTAATACCCGCTTTGAAGATAAGGCAGGCTCAAACCCTGAAGAATTAGTAGGTGCAGCTCACAGTGCATGTTTTAGTATGGCACTTTCGCTTGCATTAGGTGATGCAGGCTTTACCGCAGATAAAATTGATACTAAAGCCACTGTAAGCCTTGATGAAGTAGATGACGGTTTTTCGGTGACGCATATTGCCCTTGAGGTAAAAGCGCGTATTGATGATATTCAAAACGAGCAGTTTCAGGCTCTATGTGAGCAAACCAAAAAGAACTGCCCTATATCAAAACTCTTAAATACCGAAATATCTCTGGATGCAGAACTTCAATCAGCATTTTAACTATTTAGATTTAACTAAGTAGATTTAACTATGTAGATAGCCCCTTACTAAAAAAGCCAAGTAAGTTATTACTTGGCTTGTTTATTATAAAGAAATATCTCTAGGTTTATTCTTACTCAAAGCACTGACTACTAGCCCAATTCCCATCCCAAGCGCTGGCCATACTACCCACATATAACTAGGTGAAGTCAGTAAATTTATAACGGTGAGCAAAGTTAAAATAAGTAGATATGTTTTAATTTTTTTGCCTAATGTAATTGTGCTGCTCATTTTTATTCTCCAAATAATGTATGCCACTATTATTGTTTTAATAAGCACCATGCACAGCTGCTAAATGTCATTAAATAGCATGACATTAGTCATTCCTCCCCACCTAAAAATATAGTTGTTTATCATGTTTCAATACATAAAACCCAATACTTTAATCTGTTTGTGTTAGGCTCTAATTTCAACTAACCTTAAACAAATAAACATTAAAGGATGAGCTAAATGAGCGAAAAATCAAAAGATTTCGAAAAAGTGACATGTAACAACTGCGCTGACGCTAACGATCTCGAATTTGATTTTTCTATGGCTTTTCAACCGATTATAAACTGTAAAACTAATCTTATTTATGGCTATGAAGCGCTGGTTAGAGGTTTAAATGGCGAGTCTGCTTATTCAATCATTTCAAAAGTAAATGAAGACAACCGCTATGCATTTGATCAGCTTTGTCGTATTAAAGCCATTCAACTAGCCTCAAAGCTGGGCATAACATCAATGCTAAGCATTAACTTTTTACCTAATGCTATTTATAAACCTGAGCGATGTATACGCACCACACTAGAAGCTGCAAAAAAGTATAACTTCCCAATTCAAAATATTATGTTTGAATTTACTGAAGTAGAAAAAATAGAAGACACCGCACACATAAAGCGCGTTGTTGATTACTATCAGTCTCTCGGATTTAAAACCGCCACTGATGACTTTGGTGCAGGTTATTCTGGTTTAAATCTACTGGCTGACTTTCAAACGGATATTATCAAGCTTGATATGGCGCTAATACGCGATATAAGCAACGATAAAAAACGCCAATTAATAGTAACTCATTGCTTAAATATGTTTCGCGACTTAAACATAACGGCACTGGCTGAAGGGATTGAAACCGTAGAAGAGTATATATGGCTTAAAAACGCAGGTGTTGAGCTTATGCAGGGGTATTTATTTGCCAAACCAAGCTTTGAAAACTTGCCTGAGGTAAATTTTAAGGACATAGGTGCTGATTAGTACTCAACACCTATTATTAAACCTTATTGAATCTAAGTACGCTTAAACTACATATTACCCAGCTCTATCATCATCGCTGTGTACATGCGTAAATTAAGCTCTAGTTGCTCAATGGTCATAAACTCATGCTCTGAGTGACCCGTGTAACGTTTACCTGGCATTGAAGGGCCAAACGACACTGCGTTATCAAACAGCTTTGCATTAGTGCCACCACCTATTGATACAAAGTCAGCTTTTTCGTCGCCCGTAAAATGCTTGAAAATATCAAGCAGCTTTTGCGCATGTGGCGCGCCATCAAGTAGCATCGGTGTGCCAATAATCGTCTCTATATTAGCAAGGGTTACGTTATTAGCTGCCTGCCAATTAGCGAGTGCATCGTCAATTTGCTTTTGTAGTACAGCTTCGTCTTTACCCATAGGGCGGCGCGCATTTACAGCAAGTGTTAGTGCATTACCATCGCGCTCAATAACGGTTGGTGCCACTGTCATCGGGCCCATAAAGTCGTGCTTATAGGCTATTTCGCCAAACTGTTTACCGTGAATATCTAAACCAATTAACTGATTCACAAAGTCGATTAGCTCGCCGTCACTGTTATTTTCAAGCTCCACACCTTTAAATAACTCAGCTAAATAAGCAATCGCATTTATACCCGACTCTGGCTCTGATGAATGCGCCGACATGCCTTTAACATTTATGGCTAATCCATCATTTTGCTCACTAAAGTTAAACTCAACTTTATTTAATGTTTTGGCTTTTGCTTTTAATGTATTAATAAGTGCAGCATCTGCATTGTGAAGTACTAAGCTTGCATCTTCTGGAATTTGGCTTCTAAACGCACCGCCAGCTACATCTTTTACATACACACCCGTTTGTGGTGATGTCGCTTTAAAGGTAGGAGCTATTAAGCTCCAGCCTTTCTCGGCAACCACTACGGGGTATGATGCATCAATTGTTACTGCATATTTTGGTTGCTCATATGTTTTCATAAACTCCGTAAGCGGGCCCCAATCAGACTCCTCAGCAAGATAAATCATCAGCTCAATGCGGTTATTAAGCGTTATGCCTTTATCTTTAATTGCTTTCATGGCGTAAAGCGCGGTTGCTATTGCACCTTTGTCATCCTCTGTACCACGACCAACTAATTTACCAGGCTCAGAGGTATCTATAATAAAAGGACTTTGTTTCCATTTACTAGCATTTGCAGGTTGCACATCGCCATGCGTTACTACCGTTACTTTTTCGCTTTGCTCGCCCATACCAATTAATACGGTGTACCCTAAATCTTGGTAGTCAAAACCAAGCTCTGCGGCTTTCATTTTTAACAGGGCTTTAAAGCCAATAAAATCTTGGTTTTGTGGCGTTTTTATATTCGCTTTATTAACCGTAGGAAAGGCAACTAAATTGGTAAGAGTGTGTATTTGAGCATTTTGGTAGGTATCTACTGCGTAATCGGCAACGCTATCAATATTTTTATTTAACTGCGCATGAGCACCAAACGCAAATAAAGCAATACTGGCTAAAGCTAACTTTTTCAAAACAATTCCCATTTAATTAATAACTAAGAGCGGTAATTATAACGCTATGAAGCGCTTACTTATAGCTCTTTACGCTAAACACACAGGTAACTTAAGCTGAATATTTATATAGCAGCTTTTATGAGGATGAATGTATAATGCGCGACTTAAAATTAACAGGGTATTTAATTGTGAACCGTCGTAAAAAAATCGTCACTAAATTTCAAAAGAAAGATAAACGCACTAACGCTAAACTACATAAAAGCAACAAACCTGGTTATGTGTCAAAAGCTGAGCGCGAAAAACTAGCTGAACAAGAAAGTAATGAGCCAGAGGTAATCCAAGAGTAACTCTACGCTACCCGTTGCTTTGATAATTTAAAGTGGCAAAAGTACCGACCACTTACATAACCAACTACTGCCGTGGCAACTATAAGTTCAAACGTAGCTAAGTAATTAACTGTATCTACATATGGCATTGCGAGGTTTATACTTTGCATCCAGTCTTTCATTTTAAATAATGCAGTTGCCCCAATAACCATTGGAAATGTAAAAGCAGCGTAGCTCGGCGTAAAAGGTCTGCGTAATAACTTTATAAATAACACATAAACAATCAGTGTTTTTATTATCGCTAATGTAAATAATACTCCCACTATAGTTAGTGATGGATTGGCCGCTATATGAAAATACCCCGCTAATGTTAAACTGGCAGGTGCGGCTAAAATGGCAAGTGTTGGCTGTATTTCGTAATCACTTTTTAATGCTATTAAAAAACGATAAAACATAATTGGCAGTATAGTACTGTACGCTGATATGCCAATAACCAGCGCACTATAGGCTAACCACGCTAATGTCGGATTTCCCGAAAAAGTAACATCTGCAATAATAATACCCACCGGTGGCACAAACCAGCTGGGCGCCATATCTTCAAAGTTAAACTTTTTTGCTCGCTGATATAAAAAGCTCAACAAAAATGTAAAGTGCAGCACAAAAGCTAAAACCCACATAATGTCGCCAGCTAATGGGTCAAATTGCCCCACTGATTTTGAAATAACCAGGTTAGCCATTGCAAATGTCGGGATCACACTTCCTGCAACGGGATGTGCTAAATCAGCTTTTAATAAATCTGGGTGCAGTAAAAATTTAGCAGCCAAAAGTAAAACTAATACGCCAGCTAATAGCGCTCCCAGATATTGTCCATAATTATTTAAATTTAAAACGTTTTCCCATGTCCACCCCATACTGGCAATACCCAAAGCTAAACCGGCCATAGCTGTTGGCGCCACCATCACTTTATTTTTAAATTGCTTAAACACTGTATTTCCTAACCATTGGGTGATGAACAAGTTACTGCTTTTTCTGCATTCTACTAAAACTAATGTTATAAAATTAATAAAACAGTGCCTAATAGAACGTGTTAAGCATACTAATATTTCATAAAAAAAAGCAAAAGCCATAACACAGTTATGGCTTTTGCTTTTTTTAAATTTGAATAGGAGGTTATTTAAAACGCATAGCTAGCACTTATATTAAGCGAGCGCCCCAGCCCTGCTAATTGCTTAAACCCGTTGCTGCTATCTTGTTTAAGCGCTGCAATACTTACACCGCCAAGTGGGAGTTGGTAATATTCATCAAACACATTACTTACTTCAGCGCTTAGCGTTAATGCGTTCCATGTTGCTTTAGAGCTTAAATTAACCAAGCTGTAGCTGTCTGTTTGGTTTTCAAAACGATTATTGTCTACACGGCTTTTTGTATCTACCCACTGCCAAGACAATACATTTTCAAATCGACCTATTTGCTGGCTAATATCTAGCTGAGTTTGCAATGGCTTAATTTGGTAAAGCGGTTGGTTAGTATCGTCTCGCTTGCCTCTGGTATTAGTAACATTAGAGTGTAACTGCCAGTTGCCTAAATTTTTAGATTCATAAATGTTGGCTGTTAAGTCTATTTTTGCACCATACAAAATAGCATCTACATTAGTAAACTGAAAAATGTTACGCGCAGTGTTGTCCAAGTCATAACTATTGAAGCTTCTTACAATATCAGCATCAATATAGTCACTCACATCTGTATACCAAACATTGGTGCTTAACCGCCAACCATCATCTTTAGCCTGCTTAATATAAGTAGCACTTATTGTATGCGCTGTTTCAACGTCTAAATCAGGGTTACCAATATAACCATTACCATCGCCATACCAACCAATCATGGTGGTTGCCATGGTGCTTACACCCCAACTGTATCGCTCGTATAAATTAGGCGCTCGGTTTTTACGGGCAAGACCAAATTGCAGCTCATCATAATTTGTTATTTGGTAGTTAATTAATAAGTTAGCATCAACTATGGTGTCGGTGTTATCTCTGTCGCCAGCATTAAAGTTCTGTGCAGCGATGGTATTATCTGTAGACGTATCGCTCATGGTCATACTTTTCATACTACTCATGTCGCTCATATCGTCCATATCCATCATACTCATGTCATCGTTGTAAGATTGAACCTCTCCAACGTGGGTATTAATACTTTCAATACGTACGCCTGCGTTTAACCATAATTTTGTATTTATTTGGCTCTCAAATTCTGCAAATGCCGCTATGCGCTCTCGTTTACCGTTATTTACATTTACGTAATCGTCTGGTCCCATCATGGTTGAGCCTTCAATACCTGGCCACCAATCATCAATACTGTAATTGTAATATTCTTGACCGAGTAAAATACTGCTGTTTTTATCAAGCGCGATACGCCATTTAAGCTGCGTACTTATATCTTGTGCATCGGTTTTCATTCGCATCATGCCTGTTTTTTCTTCACTGAAAAAACCCATTTCGTGCTTTACGCTATGCCAGTTAACTTGCCCTTCAAGCTCGCTGTTTTCAAAGGAGCGTTTGTATTGAGCTATTGCACCGTAGCTGGTGTTATCGGTCATATCCATATACTGATTTGCAAATCCCTGATACGGGATTTTTTGATGCGTTAGCTTTATAACTAATTGCTGCTTATCATCGCGCATAGCTGCGGTTAAACTATGATTTTGTGCTCGATACAATGTATCTAATACTACATCGCCGTTACCGTCTTCATAACTATCTGCGTCACTAAACGAACCCTGATAATTAAGGCTAAACGTGTCACTTGCTAAACGTGCACCAACGCCAAGTTTACGTCCGTTATCAACGCTACTGTACTTTGCTGACACATAACCTGAGTGCCAACCTAATTCATTGCTATCGCTATACTGTGGTGAAATAGAATTAACGCTTATTACACCCGCAATATTATCGCCGCCCGCGCTTACTGGCGACACGCCTGCAACCACATTGTAAGACGTAATTTGATTAGCCGAGATATACGAAAGTGGCGGGTTCATATGATTAGCGCATGCAACGGTTACATCTGCACCATCAACTAACACTTTAACTCTGTCGCCCATTAAACCATTTAAAATAGGTAAGTTAGATACGCCGCCCGCTGCTGAAAAATCGACACCTAAATCACTTAATAACGATTCTGACGAACCAAGTGCTAAATGCTTATTTTGAGCATGTCCGTGTACTTCAATCACTTCTAAAGGCGTATCGTCGGCAAATGCAAAAGGAGATAGCACACCGCTAATAAAAAGTGCGACAGGCGTTAGTAAATATGTTTTTTGAGTTTTGCTTTTATAAACCATTGTTAATTTATGCCACTGTAATAATTGGCGTAATTATAGTGTGAGTTGTAAAAGCAAAAGCGCGACATATTGTCGCACTTTATCAATTTAAAATGTTGTTAGGTGTGTTTGAGCACATAAGAAGGCAGCTTTAAACATAGGAACATGCAATTAACTAAGTATTTAACTTAGCTACCGTTTGAGAAACAATATCGGCTCCACGTTCAATCTCTTTAATGACCTCAGACACATTAGCAATAAGCTCTCTTCCTTGTTTTGATGAGTCTGAAACTGACGTTATTTGCTTTGATATATCATTAGTGAGCTCTTGGTTATTTTTAACAACACTTGCTATTTCATTAGTAGAGCGACTCGTGCTGGCTGCAAGCTGCCTTACTTCATCAGCTACTACAGCAAAACCTCGACCATAATCACCAGCACGCGCTGCTTCTATTGCGGCATTAAGTGCCAGTAAATTAGTTTGATCCGCAATGCTGCTAATTGTCGAAACAATGGAGCCTATGACCGCAGACTGTTCATTAAGATTTTTTATTAAATCTACCGATTTAAGTACTTGGCTTACAATGGCGTCGGAGTTCGCTATAGAGCTTTGTAGTATTTCAGAGCCTTTTTTAGCGGTTGTAGCAGTAGCTACCGCCGATTCATGTGCTATTGCAGCGGCTTCTGTCACTGCACTGTTGTTGTTAATTCGATCGGTAATATTTGATGCAAACTTAATTATTTTAATTACATTACCTTTGCTATCTAAAATTGGATTATAAGTTGCTTCTAACCAAATTTCTGAACCGTCGGCGGCAATACGTTTAAATTTTCCTGACTTAAACTGCCCCTGCGCTAATTCACTCCAAAAGCGTGGGTTTTTCTCATAAAACAATTTAGTACAAAACATTTTATGATGCTTGCCTACAATGTCTTTTAAGCTATAACCTATTGTTGCTAAAAAGTTTTGGTTCGCCTTTAAAATATTACCCTCTGGGGTAAACTCTATTGTAGCCAAGGCTTTGTCGAGTGCATTTGCAATAGCTTCTTGCGCTTTTCTTTGTATGTAACTGTTTGTAATATCAGAGGCTATTTTAATAACTTTGGTGACTACGCCGCGCTCTTCTACAGGAAAGTAAGTTGCCTCAAGCCAAAGCTTATCGCCATTAGCTTTGTACCTTAAAAACGAGCCTGCTTTAGAATTCCCTGCTTTCAATGCTTGCCAAAATTGACTATATTCGTTTGACTTTGCATATTCAGGTTCGCAAAACATACGATGATGCTTACCAATTATTTTCTCTTTGCTATACCCAATCGTTTTTAAAAACAACTGGTTTGCGTCTAATATTATTCCATCAGGTGTAAACTCTATATAAGCAACGTGCTTATTAATTGCCGATAAAATAGATTGTTTTTGAATTAATTGAAGCTCCATTTCTTCAATTTTTGCGTTTCTTTTAGAAATACCAAACATATAAAAACCTTAAGGAGTAAATTAGTACAAAAATTAGCAAATTAATGTGATATCAATATGTAGCTGTACTGTAAATATAAGCTTTAAATAACCTTTCGGCTAATATTTAATATCTTATATATATATGCTTTATAAATAGTTTTTTTATTTTATAAATGTTAAGTAGTATTTTCTTCTAATTAACATTTTAAAAACCTAATAAAACCACTAATTTATGCATGACTCTGTACTTTTTTTAACTTAAAATAGCGCCCTCACAGACTACCCTCTCACACCAAAATTTAAGCATACACATAATATGTCCTATTCAAGATCTATTGTGCAGTTTCATTTTTAAAATTAAACCTTAAGGGATCATCTATGACATCAGATGTAACGTCGGCATCTAGTCAACTTAACAGAACCGCTATTTTACTCGTATTAGCGCTAGGCACATTTATTTTAGGATTATCTGAGTTTTCGATGATGCCTATGCTGCCACTAATTAGCGAAACATTTGGCTCAACGCCATCACAAAGTGGCTATGCAATTAGTGCTTACGCCATTGGTGTTGTAGTGGGTGCCCCTATTTTAATGCTTACCACTGCTAATATGAGAAAGCGCAAAGCATTGCTCATATTTATAAGCTTAATGTTTGTCTCAAACGGATTAAGCGCGATGGCAACGTCGCTTGAGCAACTTGTAATATTTAGATTTTTAAGTGGCTTACCTCATGGTGCATATTTTGGCGCGGCTATTTTATTAGCATCGGATATTGCCCCAAAAGGTAAGCGTGCTAGCTTTATGTCTAAGGTGTTTATGGGTTTAACTGTGGCCACTATTGTTGGTGTGCCTGTTGTAACACTTGTGGGTCAAAACCTTAGTTGGCGGTACTGTTTAGCCGGCGCTGCAGTGCTTGCATTTATTGCTTTTATTTTTGTTTACAAAGTAGTTCCAAATATAGATAACGCTAAGCCTTCTAACTTACTAAACGAGTTTGGCGTACTTAAAAACAAACTGGTTTGGTCTATTTTGGGTATTGTAATTATTGGCTTTGGCGGGGTGTTTTGTATTTATACTTACATTGCCGACACCATCTTAGTAGTAACAAAAACAGCGCCTTATACTATTTCTATTGCTATGGTGATGTTTGGTATTGGTTGTACACTCGGTAACTATGTACTGGGTAAAGCTGCCGATAAATCTGCAATTAAAACCACTGGCCTTGCGCTTGTATGCACCATTGTATTTGCTTTTGCTTATGTAACAGCAAGCCATAATATTTGGATGCTTTATGCTGTCATCTTTTTTATTGGCTGTAGTGTGGGTTTGGCAACACTTATTCAAACGCTATTAATGGATGTTGCTCCAGAAGGTCACGCTATGATCGGTGCTCTTGTACAGTGCGCATTTAATACCGCAAATGCTATAGGCCCGTGGGTCGGCGGAATTGCAATAGCGCAAGGTGCTGCACCTAATCAAACAGGTTACGTAGCAGCTGCATTATTTTTAGGTGGTTTGGGTATGTGGCTACTAAGTTACTTACAACTAAACAAACAGCAACCAACAGCGCAAACCGCTGGTTAATCTATACTTTAAATAGTAAATACAAAAAGAGCCGCTAACTAGCTAACACCGATCAGTTAAGGTATTTTTGATCGGTTGACCGATCTTTTGGTTGCTTCACAATACCCTTATCATCTTTTG
>NZ_JADYXN010000378.1:0-507 GCF_015864285.1 Pseudoalteromonas sp. NZS100_1 | reverse complement strand
GACCCGTGCATCGCTACATCCCCTGCAACAACAGGTGGGATCAAGGCGATGCAACACTCCGTCTTCAACCGGGCCGATACGGCCAATGACAATGTCGGCGAACCCTTTGACGCGCAGGAGCGCCAGGTGCTCTGGCTGGCCGATAGCGATCCGGCCAGTTCCGTGCCTTCGGTCCGCGCGCCGCTCGGCCGGTTGCGCAGCTTCCTGCGCGGCCCGGAGCCGACCTACACCCTGGCCAATCCGCGGCTGGAAACGCTGCGCCAGAGCGCGATCATCCTGCGCACTGGCCGGTCGCTGACCGGCGAGGAGCTGGAGGCGTTCGATGCGGCGGGTTTCTCGCGCGAGCAGCTCGACCTGCTGCGCGTGCTCTACATGACCGGGGATGCCCGGCGGGCGGTGGTCCGTGCAGCCTGATCCTTCCGGCAGCGCGTTGCGCCAGCCGCCGATGCAGGCGCTGGAGATGCTGCGCGCATTCCATCTGGCGCATCCGCGCGTCGTCACGCGGCT
>NZ_JADYXN010000377.1:0-508 GCF_015864285.1 Pseudoalteromonas sp. NZS100_1 | reverse complement strand
CCTTCCTGCTCCATGGCGCGCTCGACATCCCGGTCGCGCTGGTCGCCATAGCGGTCCACCACCACGTCACGGGCATCGTCGAGCAGTTGGATCCAGTTATGAATGAAGCCGCCTTCGCCCGGAGGCGCGTCCTTGAGGTCATGGCTGAGCGCCGCCTTGCAGCCGCCGCACTTGCCATGGCCCATGACGACGATCTCGCCGACCTTGAGCACCTGGACGGCGAATTCCAGCGCGGCCGACACGCCGTGCCAGCCCGGATTGGTCTCGAACGGCGGCACCAGCGCCGCCACATTGCGCACCACGAAGATTTCGCCGGGGCTGGTGTCGAAGATCTGGGCCGGGTCGACTCGACTGTCGGAACAGGCGATCACCATCACGCGGGGGCTCTGCCCCTCGTTGAGTTCGTCCCATCGCTCGCGCTGCTGGGACCAGCCGGTGTCACGGAAGCGGCGATAGCCTTCGAGCATGTCTGCAAAGTCGGTCATGATGATTGATGTGCCGCACAAAG
>NZ_JADYXN010000376.1:0-508 GCF_015864285.1 Pseudoalteromonas sp. NZS100_1 | reverse complement strand
AGCTTCGCTATGGAAGCGATCTTACCGATGCAGAATGGCGTTTAATTGAGCCGTATTTGCCCGCGCCGTGCCAATGCGGACGGCGACGGCGTTGGCCGATGCGAGAGATTATCGAGGCCATTTTCTATTTGCTGCGGGCAGGTTGTCCTTGGCGGCTTTTGCCCGACAGCTTTCCGCCATGGCGCACGGTCTATCGCTGGTTCTGCGCTCTGCGTGACGATGGGACATTCGAAAGTCTCAACCACCATCTTGTCCAGATCGACCGTGTCCGAACGGGGCGAGAACCGATGCCGTCAGCGGCGGCCATCGACAGCCAGAGCGTGAAGACCACTGAAGCGGGTGGACCGCGCGGCTATGACGCAGGGAAAAAGATCATGGGCCGTAAGCGCCACGCCATGGTCGATACCGATGGTCGTGCACTCGAACTGCTGGTCCATGGCGCTGACGTGCAGGACCGAGACGGCGCAGTGCCTTTGCTCAGGCAGTCACGCCAGCGGCACCCCTTGGT
>NZ_JADYXN010000375.1:0-509 GCF_015864285.1 Pseudoalteromonas sp. NZS100_1 | reverse complement strand
GGGGCGCGGCCAGATACGGTGGGAGCCGAGCGACGATTTCGAGGCGCTGGTCAAGGTCGAGCATTCGTCGAACCGCGTCGACGGCGGCGCGCTGGTGTTCAATAATATCGGCGATGCGAGCTGCTTCCTTTGCAACAAGGTGCGCAATTCGGGTGCCAACGTCCCCGAATATCCGTCGTTCCGCCGCGCGTCCGCGGGGACCAATCCCGAATATGACGACACCAAAACGACGATGGCGCAGCTGACGATGAACCTCGATGCCGGCGACTGGCGCTTTACGTCGGTTACCGCCTGGCAGGAGCTGAAGGGCGGCGTGAATATGGACTATGACGGTCCGCTGACCTTTTTGGAATCGGACATCACCGAACAGTCCAATTCGCTGTTTCAGGAAGTGCGCGCGCAGCACCCGATCGGCGACGATGGCGCCTTTATCGCCGGGCTGACCTATATCGACACCGATTTGCACATCCAGCAGGCGTCGACCTTCAACGCGCAAAGCGCAGGATTTC
>NZ_JADYXN010000374.1:0-510 GCF_015864285.1 Pseudoalteromonas sp. NZS100_1 | reverse complement strand
GGCGCCTATGCGCCCGACCAGTGCCTGGCGCTGGCCGGCGTCGATGTACCGCATGATGTGCAGAAGCGCATTCTGGAAAGCCTGGGCTTCGGCGTCAGCGGCGAAGTCGGCGGCATCGAATATCAGGATGGCGTGCCGGTGAGCGTGCCGGGCCACTGGAGCATCAGCGTGCCGACCTGGCGCCGCGACGTCGATGGCTGGCCCGACATTGTCGAGGAAGTGGTGCGCATCGTCGGTCTGGATCATGTGCCGTCCACCCCGTTGCCGCGTGTGCCGGGCGTCGCCCGCCCGACCGCCACGGCCGAGCAGCTGGTCGAGCGCCGCGTGCGCCGCACCGCCGCCGCCCGCGGCCTCGCTGAAGCGATCAACTGGTCCTTCATTTCCGAGAAGGAAGCCGCAAGCGTTGGCGGTGGCGACTGGACGCTGGCCAATCCGATTTCGGAAGAGCTGAAGGTCATGCGGCCCTCGCTGTTGCCCGGCCTGCTGTCGGCCACCAAGCGCAATGTCGAT
>NZ_JADYXN010000373.1:0-510 GCF_015864285.1 Pseudoalteromonas sp. NZS100_1 | reverse complement strand
ATTGTCAGCCCGCTGCCACCACGCCCGGGGCACAGGCTCGCCCATGGTCTGCGCGCGTCCGCCGCGGCAGCCCATCAGGGGCCGACATCATCGCCCCCGGCCCGAAGGCGGGAGCCCTGCCGCTGGCCAAAACCAAGCGCCCCTGCCACTCGATCATTCCAGCCATAAGGGTCGGCCCGGATCACGGGCGCCCCTTCATCGTCGAACAATATCGTCGAATAGAACAGGCGAACCGGGATCTCCCGCGGCAGTTCGACAAAGCCTTCCTTGCCCGTCGCGCGCGCCTTGTTCCATTGATCCAGAATGCCTTCGTCCCGGGCGATCTTCTCGGCAAAACCCACCGCATCATCGACCCGGACACAGCCATGGCTGCGCTGGCGCTGGACCTCGGCGAACAACTGCTTGGCCGGCGTATCATGAAGATAGATTTCATGGTCGTTCTTCATGTCGAACTTGACCAGCCCCAGCGAGTTTTCGGGGCCGGGCTGCTGGACGATCCAGCCATCCTTC
>NZ_JADYXN010000372.1:0-511 GCF_015864285.1 Pseudoalteromonas sp. NZS100_1 | reverse complement strand
GCAATGCTCGCCGCCGCTCCGGCGCAGGCCCAGGACAAGGCAAAGGATGGGGCCACGCCACAACGGGCGCGCAACATCATCCTGTTCCTGGGCGATGCCGGCGGCGTGCCGACGCTGAACGCTGCGGGCATCATGGCGCATGACCGGCCGCAGTCGCTGTTCATCCAGTCCATGCCCCATGTCGGCCTGTCCGACACCTCGGCGCTCGACAATTGGGTAACGGATTCGGCGGCGGGCATGAGCGCGATCATGACCGGGCACAAGACCAACAGCGGCATGATCTCCGCGCTGCCGGCGGCCGATGGGGCGATAACCCCGGTCAAGAGCTTTTTGGAATATGCCGAGCAGCGCGGCCTTTCGACCGGCCTCGTCACCAACATGCCGATCTGGGACGCGACCCCGGCGGCCTGCTTCGCCCATGTCGCCACGCGCAAGGACAAGGACCAGATTTTCCGCCAGATGCTGACGCCCCGCTTCGGCAATGGCGTCGACATATTGATCGGCAAGGGGC
>NZ_JADYXN010000371.1:0-511 GCF_015864285.1 Pseudoalteromonas sp. NZS100_1 | reverse complement strand
GGTCGAGTTTCAGGAAACCGGCGACGCCCTGGATCAGCCCCATGAGGATGGTGGCGGCAAACAGGTACTGGACGCCGTGATCGCGGATCAGCGGCAGAACGAGAACGGCGATCGCCGCGGTTGCGGCCGAGATCATGCCGGGGCGACCGCCCACGAGCGAGATGATGACGGCGATGGAGAAGGAGGCAAACAGCCCGACGCTGGGATCGACGCCGGCAATGATCGAGAAGCCGATAGCCTCCGGGATCAGCGCGAGCGCGACAACGATACCCGCCAGCACGTCCGCGCGCGGGTTCGAGAGCCATTCGCGTCGAAGCGAAGTAGCAAATGTCATGTGGAAACCTGATCGCAATAGCGAGGGGCGCACGCCGTCAGACGCGGTCAATCAACGATGCTCGGAAGCGAGGCCCAAATTCGCTAAGGTTATCCCGGGGATAGGCGCCGGGCCGAGCCACCCGAATCAATCCGGGTCCGTCGAAGACCTCTAGATAAGCACTAATCGCACCATATC
>NZ_JADYXN010000370.1:0-511 GCF_015864285.1 Pseudoalteromonas sp. NZS100_1 | reverse complement strand
ACGACGCCAGTAGCTGCTACCGACGTGGCAAGGAGTGCCCTTTTTGGCAATCGAAACGATGCCCGAAACATGGAAGAATACCACAAAGTCATTGCAGAGGGTTGGTCTGGGTAATCTTGCAATGCTCTATCCCCAGCACGACAGAGTTTCACAAGATTACCCAGACCTTCCGGCCAAGGTGAAAAACTCGCTGGCTCTGTCAGTGTAGCGCGCGTGCGGCCCAGAACATCTAAGGGCATCACAGACCTGTTATTGCCTCAAACTTCCGTCAGCTAGACGCTGACAGTCCCTCTAAGAAGCCGGCGACCAGCAAAAGCCGGCCTGGCTATTTAGCAGGTTAAGGTCTCGTTCGTTATCGGAATTAACCAGACAAATCACTCCACCAACTAAGAACGGCCATGCACCACCACCCATAAAATCATGAAAGAGCTATCAATCTGTCAATCCTAGTTATGTCTGGACCTGGTGAGTTTCTCCGTGTTGGGTCAAATTAAGCCGCAAGCTCCACACC
>NZ_JADYXN010000369.1:0-512 GCF_015864285.1 Pseudoalteromonas sp. NZS100_1 | reverse complement strand
GTTCCCCGACGCGAGTTGCACCAAGAAGCTCGAATTTTGCGAAAATGGCGCCAAGGCGCTCGCGCACGAGGCGACGAAGTTCTGCGTGACGCGCGATTTTTTTGCGCAGCACAGCGTATCCGACCTGATGGCGCAGTCGGACTATTGGCTCGAGATGCAGGGACGGCTGACCGAGCCGATGCGTTACGACGCCGCGACCGACCATTATGTGCCGGTGAGCTGGGACGACGCCTTTGCGCTGATCGGCGATCATCTGCGCGCGCTCGACAGCCCCGACGAGGCCGAATTCTACACGTCGGGCCGCACCGCGAACGAGACGGCCTTCCTCTATTCGATCTTCGTGCGTGAGTTTGGCACGAACAATTTCCCCGACTGTTCGAACATGTGTCACGAACCGACGAGCCGGGGGCTGCCGCATTCGATCGGGGTGGGCAAAGGCACGGTGGTGCTGGACGACTTCGAGCATGCCGAAGCGATTTTCCTGATCGGGCATAATGCGGGGACCAACGCGC
>NZ_JADYXN010000037.1:0-34319 GCF_015864285.1 Pseudoalteromonas sp. NZS100_1 | reverse complement strand
ACTTTACTCATATCCCAGTTACCTTTAATTGCAGCCCCATTAACCCAAAGCGTTTGAGGAAATGGCGTTTTAGAGCGAGATTCGTTAGCCTCCCTTTTTGTTTTTCTCATGTCTTCTGAGTAGGTATTTTTAATATTTGTTTCACTAAAGGCAATAGTTTCATTAAATTCGAACTGAAGTTCATCAGCTCTGTGTTTGCCAGTGCTAGAAAAAAGGCCGAGACCTAAGTCATCCCAGAAGTACACATCGTTTGCTAAGTGAGTGACCCTGTCGTATGGGCCAAGTATTTTAACCCATTCATCAATGCTGGTATTAAAGACAAGTGATTGGCCTTTAAAGGTTAAATTACAGCCATTAACTTGAAAGTCACTTACTTCAGGAGAGGCTGCTTGTATTGTTTCAGCTGGCTCTAATAATGCAGTAACGGTGCTCACATTTACCTTATCGCAACCAGCTAGCGTTAAAGCGAGTGTTATAAACATAAATCGCTTAATTAAAGTAGTCATAAATATCTCTAAAAAGGGTGGTAAAGTTTGATTGTGTTTGGTTTATTTTATCTTTAAGCGTTTTTGATTGTTCATTAAAATGATCGTGAACCTCATCGATAGAGGTTTTATACGTGCCTTTTCTTATTTTGTCTTCATTTTCATTACTCCACTCGATGATTTCCTTTTCGAATAGTTTCATTAAATCGGGATGTTGAATAATACTATTGGTCAATAAAATTGGGTTTACACTTTTATCACCATCCCAAAATCTTTTAATTGTTTTACCTGCAATCGCAACAGCCTCTCGAGCCACAAGGGCCGCAATTTCATGGAATGGATGCACGTCATGATCTTTAGCCAATTGACTATGGGTCGGGTCAGTTCCTGTTTTACTAATCAGGGTTTGTGCATCATCAATCTGATGCGATACGGTTTCGATGATATGGTGGATTGCAAAGCTACTTACTAAAATAAATATCTCACTGCTGTAATGTAGCATTTTTAATATTAAGTCAGCGACAAAATCGTTTTTGGCTTTTGTTAGCTCGTCACGCCATGATAAAAACTGCTCGTATTTTGCTAGTATATCTACAAAGTCCAACCCTTGATATTGGGTGTTATCTTTTTTAGTATCTGCAGTTTGGGAGGCTGCTAGATCACCTAAAATTACTTTTATCGCAATGTCTGATGCGGTTCTTACCCCTGGTTTAGCCGTTTTAAATTCTTCAATACTGTCTTTAAATAAATCAGCCATTTTTGGACCAATGCTAGCTAATACATCAGTTTGTCCAAATCGCCCTGTTACAATGGGTATTCGGCTATTTTTATTAGGTAAATCAACCACAGGGTACACACTAGAAGCAAGTTGATTGAGCTCTTTGGTTGCAAAGCGGCCCTCTTTACCTAACTTAATAATGCTTACTTCAATAAAGTTTGAGTGGCTAAAGTAATCTTCTAACACATGAAGTGCTTGGCCAAAATGAATCTTGCCTTTATTAGTATCGCCAAATTGCATGGCTAATTTTAGTTGTGCTGCCATATACTGTACAGCAGTGTCAAAAGTCTGGCCTGCTACTGGGGTATTAATATAATTTTTAAGCCCAGTTAATGGGTTTATTGCTATTTGCGATTCAATGTAGGGTTTAGCAAAGTCTGAATCAATAATGCTGTTATCAAATTGGCCATTGGTTTCAGATTTAGGATTATCCATATGTTCTTCTGCGCGGTACACCCCAAGTGTTTGAGGTGTAACGTACTTGTAACAGAATTTACCAATATCTTCACCAAAGCGACTAAACTCTTTCAAAGCAAGAATAGCGACCAATTCAGTAAGCGCGTTACGAGAAAGCCTAATTGTGTCAAGTTCGGGTTTTAAGTGGCCGCTATCTTGTAAGCGTTTTAAAACGTCCTTACTTGGTCTAACTATAGCGGGATCTATAAATTGTGAAAAATCTCGTAACCAATTACCAAAATATATAATTGGTAAATCAGTCTCGGATTTAAAATCTAAATCTGCCAATACAAATTCTATTGAGCGGTGACCATACGATGCTGGGTTTTTATCATCTCCCGTGCCGGCACCAAAAAACTCAAGCTGTTTAGCCATTCCATCATCAGTTTGGTGCTCTTGATTTACATTGTTGAGCATGTTTGCAATATTCGCATTATCGTAAACGAGAGGGCCTGACGAGTCAGGTGAGCTCAAATTTCCTATCTCGATATTGTTAGATTGAAATAGTTCTAGGTCTAATAAACGATAAGCAAAAATAGCACCTTCGTCTTGTTTTGCATCTCCACCAACGTTACTCAGTGTATTTCTTAAGTAATAATCAAGTCCATGTCCATACTCTTCGAGTAATGCACTTAGCATTAATGCTTTACCTTCGTTGTCGGCTAAGGCTTTTTCTATTAATGGATTAGTTAATAAAATACAGTTGTTGGCATTATCAAACGCAGCAAGATGGCCATATATTAGATGAGGTTCAACTTTAATTTCTATATTAGGGAGCTGCTTATCACTAGCCGCTCTATAAAATGCTTGATAAACAGGTATAGGAATATCTTTACCAAATGTTGCAGCCATACTAGTAATAAACGGTACTTCAGCAATTTGTTCTGCTAGTAAATAAAGTTGTTCTCTAGCAAAGTTTGAGCTGAAGCTGTATTCAATAATATCGTTTGTTTTTATAGAACTGTCACTCAAATCAAACGCATTCACTTGGCTAATATTGGCAGGGCTTGCGGTGCTTGGGCTACTGGCTGTTTGTGGGCTAGTTATGTCGTAATCAACCGGGCCATCAAAGGTTATAAATGTGCCATCGAGTGTGAGTACGTTAGTGGCGGTAATATCAACATTACCTTGGCTGTCGAGTTTTATCTCGCCGCCCGCGTTGTGAATAATTAAATCGCCATTGCCTGAGCCCGTAATGCTTATATTATTGTTTGTTTGTAAAAACGTAGAGCCATTAGGCACATTAAGCTTTAAATCACTATTATTGGTTTTAAGGAGTATGTCGCTTTGTGCATGCACTTTTACTGCACGCCCGGTGAGGAGTGAAATTTCACTATCGCTCGTAAGGGTTGTATTTTTACCACTGAACGCTTGGCTGCCACCACTTTGATAATTTATATGGCTGTTAGTTGTGGTTTGCGACACGGTATTTTTAACATCAATAAATTGATTGTTTTTAATAACAAACTGAACATTGTTTTGTTCGGTTTCAAGGCATAGGTCGCGCCCTGCGTGTAGATTAATAGTACCGAGCTGGCTTATCCATTGAATAAATTGGCGGCCTGATTTTATAGCATTTAATTCAATATAGTGCTCACTGGCGAGTGTTTGTAAGATGACTTTGGGCACATCTTTGTCGTCATCAAACAGGAGTTCATTTTGCGCTGCGCTTAATAGGCGATTATGTGTTGGGTTAGCAGCTGTAACTACACTTGGCTGATCGGCGTTTAGTGCAAAGCCCATTATAAATGTGTTGTTTGGGTCGTTATTAATACACCCAATAAGTACCTCAGAGCCACCAACGAGTGGGAAGTGCCAGCCAGTGGCTTGAGGTTGGTTTTCACAGGCATAGAGCGCTAGTTTTTTTAGTGCCGGACTTGATTGAATTACTGGGCGAGCTGTTTTATCAAACTCGTTACGAATACGGTATTGACCGTGTTCATCTACAAATGCATTACTTGTGAGAGATTCTACAGTTGCTGGAAATACCATAGGCTTAGGTGTATGAGGCTCAGGCATTGCTTTGTAAGGGGTACCGCGCTCTATAAATTGCGCTGTGCAGTGGTAGTGGGTTTCACCTTCATGGCTGCTTTCGTCATTTGCTTGATTAAGTGTGTGCTCTATTGCAATGCATAGCAAATCACCACTGGCAAAGCCCATATTATCGTCAAGCGAAATTGAACAGCCCGCAAATACATCAGATACATTACCCGTAAGCGTAACCAGTTTATTGTGTGTGGCTAATGCATTACTAAAGCTTTGTGTTTGTGCTGATGCTTCTGCGCTTGAGTTTGCAGCAGGCTCGAAAAAAGATTGGCTGTTGCTGGCTACTTTTTGAAATTGCCCATGGGCATTACTTTGCGCTGCATTATTATATAAGGTTTGTGTTACTTCACTGTGCATAAAGCCGACAAAGTTACCCCAGTACTGGGCGTTCATCCCCGCGTTTGCTTTAACTTCTAATACACCCGTACTTAAATAAGGGCTGTTGAGGTTGCTGTCACTTATAACAAGTGTTTCGGTGCTTGATTCGCTTTCAATCCAGTAAAAAAGGCCATGCTGTGACATCAAGCGATTAAAAAAGGCCCAGTCACTTTCCATTGCTTGCACACATTGCTTTAAATGCGGTAAGGCGGAGCTGGTCCTAAAAACGATTTGTCCTGATGAATAACCTGCTTTTTGTGCTAAATAATTTAATACATCTTGTACATTTACAGTAATAAAGACTTTACTGTTTGAGGTGTTTTTTAAGGTGGATAGTCGATCTTGAATGTTTATTTTAAAGCGATGTAGATTGTTGAATACACCCATATTGGTAACAGATGTAATCAAGCCGCATTGCTCTCGATATTTTTTGTTTTTATTAACAAAAATAACACTGGCATTAGCAAGTAGGATATCTGTATTAATTTTTACTGAAGATTCAACGGTGAGTGAATAACTAAAGCCTTTATTAATTTTTTCGTAGCCATGTAGGTAAGTAACATTAAAGTCTTTGTCATTAACCTTCAAAAAAAAATTAGATTTAGTCAAAACGTTGCAATCCCTGCTCAGTAAAATTAGTGGCGTAAACATACCTTTTTGTGTGTTAATGATCAACTGGATAATTGTAACCATAAAAAATTTAATTAGATTACCTTTTGATTATCTCGCAAATAAGGATAGTGGGTTTTTGTTGCGTATTTATCATTTATAAATATTAATTAGAGTGTTTATTCTAATTAATTAATTACATTAATATTCTAATATTTTAAACCTTATATAGGTTGACAATAGCGGTAGGGTGTTTGTATTATGCGCCAAATAAATGGATTTATTACTAGCCTTAGACTATGAGTTTTTTAGTTTAACTGATGACAAGGAGCATGTTGTGAATAAAAAAGAGTTTATAAATCAAATAAATAGCTTGTACTCCTTAGCTTGGTCACTTACAGCCAGCGTTTCTTCGCTGCTAGACCAGGTAGGTATTCCTGCCCATCGCGTTTTTTCTGAAAATTCTATAGAACACTTTTTCTTTTTTTTAAATAATCCTCCTAAAAGCAATGAAAAAGTTACTTTAATTAACGGTGATGTTTCTGTTTATATAAAAGAGCTTTCGCTAATAAATACTAAGTTAATTATGTCTATAGATGATGTTGTTACGCAGTCTTTGCTAGTTGATTCTCAAGAAAAAAGCAGAAAGAAGACCTTGTTCGGATTTTTTAAAACTAATAAATGGTCTGATTGTGCGAATGTAAGATTCAATAAAGTTATTTGCCCAGTTTATGAAGCTACTCTTTGCAAAACTAATTTTAATTTTAAATAAAAATATTTATTGAGGTAAAAAATGCGCTTTATTTTAAATGCGATTATAGGTTTATCACTTTCTATAATGTTAACTGGTTGTATGAGTACTAACGTAAGTTTAGATGTTAAGGCAACAGATAACTTAAATTTAAACCAATTTGATGAAGCGTTACCAGTCGTTTTAAAGGTATATCAATTGTCGGATATACAAACCTTTAAAACAGCTACGTTTGAAGAATTATGGAAGTCAGATAAGTCAGTTTTAGCTAATAGTTTAATTACATTAGAAGAGCGAACAATTCACCCTTCTGAACAATCTAAAATTAAGTTTGAACAGGCTGAAAATGCAAGATTTGTTGCTATTGTGGCTTTATTTAGAGACCGCAGTGGAGACAACTGGAAAGCGTATTACCCGCTTGCAGATGGCCCTGTTAAGTTATCTACATCATTAGATGTTTTGGTTACCAATAACGAAGTTCAGTTACCTGGCGTGGATAAGGCTGAGTAATGAATTTAAAAGCTCCCGCAAAGCCCGTTTGGGCTGAAGGTGTTTTGCTTGCCCAGCAACATTTTCAACTATTTGACGATTATCACGATCAAAATCAGGTTGTACGTCAAGCGCTAATATCACCGTTGGCATTTGGTTTACAGCATTTTGCTATTGATGAATCAGCACTTGCTCGCGGCATATTAAAAGTGACCAGTTTTAAGCTACTTTTAGAAAATGGCCGTTTGCTTGATTTCGATCGTCAACATCAAGATGATTTAAAACTAGAGCTTGATAATAACCACCAAGAGAGTGTTATTTATATTGCTATTGCTGCAAATAAAACAGTTAGCAATATTGAAGGTTATGCGGCGAGTGGGCAATTGAGCGCATATGAAGCGGATTATATTGATTTAGAAGATAATCATGATGCGTCGCGTAGTCGTGAGGTATTAGTTGCAAAACCTAAATTTATATTACTGTCTGACTCAGATGTAAAAACTTATTTTGACACCATTGCCTGTTTGAAAATAAGTCGCTCGGAAGATGGATCATTTGTTTTAAATAAACAGTTTGTGCCTCCTTTATTAAATATTAGTGCGTCTGCTTATTTGACTGAATTATTAAACAGAACTGCTAATTTAGTTAATGCAAAAGTTAACGTGCTGCTTAGTAGACGTAAAAATTATGGCTCAGTTACTGACTTTGGGCCAAATGAAATGAATACATTTTTGTTACTTAATGCAATGGCTCCATCAGCCAAGCGTTTAGATCATCTTAAAAACTTGTCATTGGTTCATCCGGAACGTTTGTATTGTGAGCTTGTTGATTTAATTAGTTCAGTTTCAATGTTTGAGCACAGCGATTTAGTTAACCAAGTACCACCATACCAGCATAAAAATTTAAGTAATGTATTCGGTCAGCTTGATGGCCTATTAACTCGTTTACTTGAAGGGGTTGTTCCTAAGAAAATGGTGGGCTTGAAACTTGAAAAAACCTCTAACGCTATTTATCAAGTTGCCACTATTGATTCTGCCACTTTTACAAATAACGACTTTTATTTAGCTGTGTATTTTGAATCTGAAGACACAAAATGGATTGAAACATTTAGTGACCAAGTAAAAGTTGGAGCAAGCGAAAAGCTCGATATCATGATTTCATCTGCTTTAGCGGGTGTACAACTAACGCATTGTCAGCGACCTCCGAATAAGCTGGCCATAAAAAGTGGGTATGAATACTTCAGGCTTGAGTCGCATGGTTTCATTTGGCAGCAAATTATTGAAGAGCAATCATTAAGCCTATTTGTACCATTTGGATTGCAAAGTGCACAAATTGAAATTGTTACCGTAGCACGTAATTAACGTTGAGTTGAAATTATGCAAGAAGCACAAAAAGAACAAGATTTAGTCGCGTGTATTTCGCCTGTAATTAATGCGCTAACACCATTAAAACTAAAGCAATCTACTAACTTAGAGCTTGAAGAGTTTAGAGAAAATTTACTAACTAGTTTTGATGACTATGAGCGTAATTGTTACTCGCAACAGGTAACAACAAGTTTAATGCAAGAAGTTAAGTTTGCTCTTACGGCTATGTGTGATGAATTTGTTATGAGTTCAGGTGCTCATTTTAGAATGGATTGGATGTCTCGACCGCTACAGCTTGAATTTTTTGGTAACAACCGAGCTGGTGAAGAATTTTTTGAACGTTTAGGTAAGTTGCGTACCGGCGGAGAGCAAAAGCTAGCTGCATTAGAGGTTTATTATATTTGTCTGCAGCTTGGCTTTGAAGGCATTTACAAAGTTAAAGGCATTGAGCAATTAAAAGCGTTAATTGTTGATGTTAGAGCTCAAATTGAAGATATAAAAGGAACACCGAGTTCTCAATTATCTGATAACGGTATACCTGCAGAAGGGTTTGCTATGAAGGTGGGGCGTAATATTCCTTATTGGGTGATTTTGGCTATTTGCTTGGGTTCTATTGCCTCATTATTTGCTGGATTTCATTATGTAATTAATAAGCAAGCAACGCAGAGTACTCAGGTAATAGACAACCAAATTGAAGTGCTGACTCAGCTCAATAAAACCAACGAAACACGATAGGTAACACAATGCAGGGAAGAGTTAATAAAAGCGGTTTAGTTCATTTTTTATTGGGCTTGGTATCATCGCGTGCAACGGGTCAACTTATTGGCTTTATAGCCGTTTTGAGTATTGTGTGGTTTGCCGGTCGCATGGTGGGTTTAGATACTACCGATAAAAAATTAATTGCGATGGGTGCTGTAACCGCTGTTTTTGTTTTATTTATTTTTATTCGTTGGTTATGGACTAAGCGCTCAGGCGATAAGTTAGCTTCTGAATTAGCAAGTCATAATGCCGGTTCGAGTGCTGAATTAAGCGAAATTAAAGAAAAAATGCAAGAAGCATTGGGGTCTTTAAAAGCATCTCATTTAGGTGCGGGTTATCGTGGTAATACCGCTTTATACGCTTTGCCTTGGTATATGATTATTGGCCCTTCGGCTACAGGGAAAAGTACTTTATTTGCAAATTCGGGCTTACATTTTCCTTACTCTAATTCGAGTGAATTGCATATCCAAGGTTTTGGTGGAACGCGCAATTGTGACTGGTGGTTTTCAGATCAAGCTATTTTAATTGACACAGCAGGGCGTTACACAACTGAGCAGTCAGAAAACAAAGAGTGGTTGTCATTTTTAGCGCTCCTTAAAAAATACAGGCCAAAGCTGCCTATAAATGGCGTAATGGTGGCTATTAGCGTTGCAGATGTATTAACTTCCGACAGTGAAGAAATTCGTCAACATGTAAAATTAGTACGTGAGCGTATAGAGGAGCTAATTACTCAACTTGGCGTTATCTTTCCTGTATATATTACTTTTACTAAAACTGACTTAATAAGTGGTTTTGAACCTTTTTTTAGCGACTTATCTGAAAAAGAGCGTGAGCAAGTATTTGGTGCTTACTTACTCGATATTAGTGAAGATCAAAAAAATGATCCTGCGGAAATGTTTGAAGTTCGTATGCAGGAGCTATATGAGCGACTGTGCGAGCAACGATTAAGTAAAGTTGCACGCGAGCGCAATGAGCATCGTAAGCAACTAATACTAGATTTTCCTAACCAATTTCAATCGGCTTCAACTAAGTTAACTGAGTTTGTTAACTTGCTGTTTAAGTCTAATCCGTATCAAGAAGTTCCTTGGTTTGCTGGTGTTTATTTTACATCGGGTACGCAAGAAGGAACGCCTATTGAACGCATTACTAATGGTGTACGAGATCAATTTGGTGCGGTTGTAGTTGACCAAAAACAAGAAAGTATTACTCAAAGTTATTTTATTAACCGCGTATTTAATGATGTTATTTTTAAGCTGCAGGATTTAACGCGAGGAAACAGAAAAAAACGGTTAGTAGGACGCTGGTTAAAAGGTTTAACCGTTACTTCGGGCTTGGCATCTATTGCCGCAATTACAGCACTTCTTATTACGTCATACACGAGTAATCAACTATTACTTAATCAAGGTGAGTCACGTGTAAAAGCTGTTGTTGAAGCTAATGTAAGTAAGGCTAAAGATGAGCAAAAGCTCGCGGCTACGCTAGCTTTATTTGAGCACTATGGTCAGCTTAAAACTTACGAAGATTCACTTCCGTGGTATTTTATATTTGGTATTTATGAAGGTGATGAAACCTTAAATAGTGTTGCAAATGTACTATTTAATCAAATGAATCAACTTATTACTTACCCAGGTGAAGAACATCTACTTGCACAAATAAAGCAGTACGAAACTCAGTGGTTTGACAATGAAGATGAAGCAAAAGCAACTATTCGTCAGCAGTATTATGATGCACTAAAAATGCATTTAATGATGAGTACGAACCCTGAGCATATTTCAACGGAGTTTGCTAAAGAGCAATTGCTTAATTTTATTGCTGAGCATTTTCATATAGACATAAATGCACAAGAGCAAGCGCCAATTTATACACAACTGAGTAGCTTAGTTGATATGTACCTACAAAATATGGGTAGCGATATAGAGCAACCAGGTAAAATTGCATTTTGGCAAACTAACGAAACATCAATAGCACTCGCGCGCGATAACTTAAATACCCAGCCAGAGGCTTTCCCGTTATATCAACAAGTAATTACAAGTTTTGCTGAACGTAAAAAGCCATTGTTATTAAACGATTTTATGATTTCTAAAAATCGTGATGTATTTAAAAGTAAGTATAAAATCCCGTATGTTTATACAAACTTAGGTTGGCAGGAATATGTATTCCCAGAGATTAAACGTATTTCACGTTTGGTATTCTCAGGTGACTGGGTTATGGGTTCAAGCGATGAAAATGGTCAAAATGTTGTTGACGAAGCACAAGCTGAAACCTTGGCAAAGGCTATGCGTGCATATTACTTTAAAGACTACGGCAATACTTGGTTTGCTTTTATAGATAGCATAAAAGTACCTGCATTTAGAGATCTAAACGATGCAAGTATCGACTTTGCACGCCTTTCATCGATGGACGGCCCTTTTAACGATTTAATGAAACTGATTAACGACAATATTACGCTTGCTGACGCGCCTTTGAAAAGCCAAGCTTCAATAGGCAAGACCGCTGCTGATGTTGCAAATAAATTAGCTTTAAATACACCAACAATCACTCAAATGAGTACGGTTAGAGCGCCAGAGCTTGAAAGCCGATTTGCTGATTTAAGACGTTTTGCACAGCCAAATGAAGATAAAAACTCTTCTGATTACTTAAGGCAGTACATTAGTTCATTAAGTAGCATTCATTCAGATATTAAAGCTATGGCAGCGAGTAATGAAGATGATGCTCAAGCAATGATATTTGCGCAGGACTTACTTTCAGGTAACAGCCAAAGTAATGCATTGCAGTCTTCGTGGATTATTATTGAGAGCCAAACCCGAGCATTAGACCCTCAAACTAAAGAAACGCTAGATAAGTTATTTAAAGCCCCGCTTCACGGTGGTATAGCGACTGTCATGGCAAAAGCACGTACTCAGCTTAATCAAGAATGGGAAAACCAAGTTTATACTATGTACAACAGTAGTTTAGCTGGTAAATACCCGTTTAACTTAACAGGCCCTGATGCTGCTATAGCAGATGTTTCTGAGTTTTTAAATTCTGAATCTGGGATTTTATGGAGCTTTATTAATACCCAACTCAAACCATTTATGAAAGTACGCCGCGGTGTGTGGGAAGAAAAACAATGGAATGGTGTAGGTATTGGTTTTAGCGCGCAATTACTTGATGGTTTAACTAAAGCAAATAAAGTAACTCGTTCGTTGTTCTCTAGCGGTGCTGATAGTGCTGGTTTTACTTTTCAAATGATGCCGGTTCCACACCGAGGTATTCGTGAAACGTACCTAGGCTTTAGTGAGCAAGGTTATCGTTATCGTAATGAGCCTGAAGAATGGCGTAATTTTTCGTGGCCTGGTCGAGGGGCTGCAGAAAAAGCGGTTCTGTATGGTTTAGATAATAAAGGGCGTCGTATTTCTATCGAGCAAGACGGGCCTTGGGCACTACTAAAAGTACTTAACTCAGCCAACGTTAAATGGATTAAAGGCACGGAGTTTTTAGCAACCTGGGAATTAAAAGATAAATCTGAAAAGCCGTTAACGGTGCAGTTTTCTCTTAAATCAGGTCGCAACAGCGGTATATTTTCAAAATACATGCTTACGTCGTTTGCATTACCAAGCTCTTTGTTTTCGCAAAGCCCTAGTTTGGCTCAATCGCAATCGCGAACGATGCAATAGGCCGCCTAGCAATGTTTAATTTATTTACTAAAAAGAAAACACCGACACTGGTTAAGCAACACAGCTTTGGTTTTATGGGTAAAACACCAATAAGACCAGACTTTGTAAAGCTTAATATTTCATCTAGAGAATCGGTTGGATTTGATCATTGGTTGCAAGAGGGCTTTGCACATTTAAACCGTGGTAGAAAAACAACGGATACAAGCCACTTGAATGGAACTAAGTCGTTGTTTTTTATATCGGGTAATGCTGATGATGGTGGCTTACTTGGGGTTTTACAGCCAAGTAAAGATAGCAGTGGGCGTTTTTACCCATTTAGCTCTTTTGTGCATAGTGGGCTTGATACATATAAGCGTCACCCGGCTTTTTTATTTTTATTTGCAAGCCAAGTAATAGAGCACCTTTTAGGTGTAAACGAAAACATTAAACAAGCTGCCAGTATTAATGAAATGGAGCAAAAAGCACAAGATTATAATCGTGTAGCTGATGCACTTAAACAGCAACCAAACTTAACTCTAGAGCTTGATAAACTTAGAACTATTCCGATGAGCGTTTTTTGGCAGCATTTAGGCCTGAACGATATTGCTAAAAGAGCAATTTTAATTGAAGAGCTATCGGCTGTGCTTAAATCTATCGCTAATAGAGGGTGTTTAAGAAGTCAGTTTGGTATTCGCCTACCAATGCCTAGTTTTAGTCATGAAAGTGCCTTAGTTGCCGGGTTTTGGTTGCACTTAGTTGCATCTATGGTGGCAGATCATAATTGGCAGCCTTGGTTTTTTTATCAGTTAGGTGATGAGAATCAAGCGCCTAGTTTAACTATTTTTTGTAGGCCTATTCCAGCGTCATACTTTAATAGTGTGTGGGAATACGATAAAAAAACAAACGATATTGTTGATCTATGTAATTTAAAAGTAGAAAAACAGCCGTCTTCACAAACACTTAATTTTGCTGATATGGATAACGTGAGTGTTTACGATGCACTTCGTCGTTGGTGTAAATCATGAGTAATAAAGCGCCGCATACACATACCACCTGGATTGAATGGCTTGAAGCATTAAGTGCTCCTCTGCCGGGGAACAAGTGTGGAGAAGATTTAAAATATGAAGAAACATTTAAAGCATTAAAAGCATCTTCATCAGGGGTGGGGGAAGTTGACTTTAAAGTGATGTTTATACAAGCATCCGATTTACTCAACACTCAAAGTAAAGATTTACGCATAGTAAGTTATTTAGCACTAGCTGCAACAAGTGAGTTTGGGGTTACAGGTTTAACGCATACGTTATTGTTATTTAATCGTTTGTTGACTACTTATACGGATGAGGTACACCCACTAAAAGCCAGAATGCGCGCTGCAGTCAATACATGGTTTTTGCAACAGCAAGAGCGTTTAAAAGGTGTTGCCCAAGGCCATAATACAAACGCTGAGCAATGGCCTGAGCTTATAGCTGCTTTAACCCAATACAACGAGCAGTGTGTTGGGTTGCTAGATAACGAATCTGGTCCTTTATCGACTTTGAATGAGTGGGCTAAAGAACAAGAAAAACGAAACCCAGTGCCTGTAGCTGAACCAGAGCAAGAAGAAAAAGCGATTAGCACAGAGCAAAAATTAGCTGAGAATTCAGCTGTAACGGCTCCAAAATCAGAAACTAATAATTCGGCACCAGCCGCAGTTGCTAGCCAGGTTAGTATTGGTAATGCTGATATTGCCTCAGATACAGCGTATTTAAGTGCGGTTAGGCAGCTACTTAACTTTGATAAAGAACAAAATAACATTGAACGAGTAATAAAGTTATCGCGAGCTGCACGTTGGACAAGATTGGCATTACCGGCTAACGAAAATGGAAAAACGCGTTTACCCGCTCCTAGAGCTGCAGCATTTGCTCCAATTGAAAATGCATTGGCAAGTGAGCAACCTGAACAAGCTTTAAATTTAGCCGAAGGGTTGTTTATGGAAGGGGCTATGCAATTTAATTTAAATCTCCAAGTACTTAGTTTAAATGCATTAAAAAAATTAAATAAATTGCCGCTTGTTCATTGGCTTGAACAACAATTAGTGAATTTAAATGAGCAGTTTCCTGCTTTAGTTTCCCTACAGTATGACGATGGAAGCCCGTTATGTTCATCTGTAAATAAAGAGTTTTTAAAAGAGTTATCACATTCTGCAAAAACAGAGTCTGTTAGCTCCCAAAGTAGTGCGTTTGATGAGCAATATAGCGAATTAATACAAGACGTCGAAAAAGGGCAGTTATCGACGGCATTAATTAAAGTCGATCAAATAAATATTTTAAACGATTTTGACAAAGCTCAAGCGCAATTATTAAAGGCTAAGTTATTAATAAAAGCTGAGCATTACGAACATGCTTTAGCGTTGTTAGGGGTGTTACTAAAACAAATAAAAGCGCATGATTTAGCGCAATGGCAACAATGTTTTTGCATGGAAGTATGGCGATTTTCCAAGCAGTGTTATGCAAGTTTGTCACAAACGCCAGAAGATGAAATGAGTTTAGCTGCTAAACATATTAGTCAGCAAATGATGGTAACTAACCCTGCACAAGCATTAGCGTGGGTTTAGTTACAAGGGCTTGACTAATATGTCGAGGTTTAATTGGAATTGAGTCGGTAGATAACCAAACTGCAAAGGAAAAAACATGAGTGATACATTTCAAAAAGAGATCCCCAGAGCTCGGATCAATATTTCGTTAGAGCTTGATACAGATGGCGCTTCACAAAAAAGTGAATTGCCATTAAAAATGCTAGTAATTGGTGACTACTCAAATGGTCAAAATAGCCAAGAACTATCTGAGCGTGAGCGCGTAACAATTAATAAAAATAATATTGAGCAAGTGCTTAAAGATATGGCGCCTAAAGCGAACTTTCAGGTAGCAAATAAAATTAAAGGTGAGGGCGAAATTAGCGTAAACCTTGAGTTTGATTCTTTTAAATCGTTTGACCCAGAATCAGTTGCTTCTCAAGTGCCAGAGCTTAATAAAATGATGGCTATGCGTAATTTACTTCGCGACCTTAAATCTAATTTATTAGATAACTCATCACTTCGTAAAGAATTAGAGCGTGTATTACAAAATCAACCAGAGCTAGATGAATTAAAAGCTAAACTGGATGAAATTGCGCCGCTGGCTTCTGAAGATGAAAAACAACCAATAACTGAATAAGGAGATTACCATGTCAATGCAAGAACAATTAAATGTTGCCGCGCATACCACGGAGCAAGCTCCTTTATCTACTTATGAAAATATATGTGGAATGGTTGATATTTCTCCAGTTTCAGATGAAATCAAACTTGATTCATTCAGAGATGCAAGCAACCTAGCCGAAACTCGTGCAAATGAGCGCTTAACAGCAGCTATAAATGTATTTTTAGATATGGCTAGCAGTAGCGGTCAAGAAGTAACGCGAATTGATAAATTACTTTTAGATGATTACATCGCAAAAGTAGACATTATTATTTCTCAGCAGTTAGACCAAATTTTACATCATCCAAATTTTCAAAAAATGGAATCAGCATGGCGCTCGTTACGCTACTTAATTAGCCGTACGCCTAACAACGCTAATATTAAAATAGAAATGCTTGATGTAGATAAAGAAACTCTAAGAGATGACTTTGAAGAGGCGCCTGATACAACGCAATCTGCACTATACAAGCATGTATATACCTCAGATTACGATACGCCAGGTGGTGAGCCAGTATCTACAATGGTTTCGAACTTTGAATTTGATTGTTCGGCACCCGATGTATCGTTACTGCAAGAAATATCTCGTGTATCTGCAGCTGCGCATTGTCCGTTTATGGGTAGTGTAGGTCCTAAGTTTTTTCTTAAAGACTCATTGGAAGAAGTGTCTAAAATCCAAGATTTGGGTTCTTACATGGAACGCGCTGAGTTTCTTCGTTGGAAAAACTTCCGTGAATCAGAAGACTCTCGTTACATTGGTTTAGCATTCCCACGCTTTTTACTACGTCTACCTTACGGTGAGACAAATCCTCTTCGTAACTTTAATTACCAAGAAGATGTAAGTGCGCAGCATCATGAGCGTTACTTATGGGGTAATGCAACATTTGCATTTGCTGCAAACATTATCCGTAGTTTCCATGATAATGGTTGGGCTGTAAATATTCGTGGGCCGCAATCAGGTGGTAAAGTTGATAATCTTCCGCTGCATTCATTTGAAGCTGGTAAAGGTGTAGAAACTAAAATACCGACTGAAGTACTGATTTCTGAAACTAAAGAGCTTGAATTTGCTAATCAAGGTTTTATACCGCTTAGTTATTATAAAAATTCAGATTTTGCATGTTTCTTTTCAGCTAATAGTGCCCAAAAGCCGCAGGTTTTTGAAACAAATGAAGCAACAGCTAATGCAAGAATTAACTCACGCTTACCATATATTTTCTTAGTATCGCGTATTGCGCATTACTTAAAAGTTTTACAACGTGAAAATATTGGTTCAAGCAAACCTCGTCATGAATTAGAGCAGCAGCTTAATGATTGGCTTGGCGCATTAGTAACTAAAATGAACAACCCAGATGAATCTCTTATTGCTACACATCCACTAAAAGATGCAAAAGTAACTGTAGCAGAGATTCCAGGTAACCCTGGTTATTACAGAGTAAGTACGTACATTGTACCTCATTTCCAAGTTGAAGGGATTGATGTTCGTTTAGCGCTAGTAGGGCAAATGCCTGGCGAAAAATGAACTGCTACGCCGCCAATGAAACGGATTTAAGTACTATCAAATGCGTCTATTTGGTGAGTAGTTGGCTGGTGTACATAAAGGATTAAGACTTATAGTCTAAAAAATTGCCCCAAGTTGGTTGCAACCAACTTGGGACATTAAAAGGAGTTTAAAAATGAAGTGCCCAAATTTAAGTGGATTGGAGTTTTCTAAAAAAAATCTAGAGTATTTAGATAAAGCTAGAGAACTTACTAGACATACAGATCAACTTACAAAAGCACTAAGCTTCGGTAGTCTAGCTGCAATTTTTGTAGGTAATGGGGCCTTGGTCGCACAATTTAATATATCTAATACAGATTTTGCTTTGATGGCTGAGTCGTTATCCTCAGTGTCAAAAATTAAAAGATATGAGCTACAAAAAATTTCATATAGTGCTTATAGAAATAGTAGTTCTTATAAAGAGCGAGAATTTTGGAAGGCAATGATAAATGGTTGTAAAAATGATTAGAATATTGTGTATGTTCAGCTTGTTTTTGGTTTGCATTGCAAACGCAGTGGCCAGTGATAATAAAGTTTTTTTTGCGAAGAAAAAGCTACAGCTAGCAACAGTCGCATTTGAAAAGCAGATGGATAAATGTTTTTCAAATGCGAATAAAGTAAGCAGTACTGAGTTACAAAATGATGGTATTAGCTTAGAGATGACAAAGACAGCTATTGATTATATGCATTATTCTGCGCTGAGTACTTGCATGAAAGTTCAGTACGAAAATTATTTAAAAGCAGGTTACTTTTACAAAACAGTTACATTAAGTAAGGATATTGGTGATATTGATAGCTTTGTTTCAAATACTTGGGTATCTGAATTAGACGCAGAGTATAAGTTTAAGCAATTACCTAAAAGTGTACAGCAACACTTCGAAAAGTTAGCTGTTTTGCAAACTCCATTTGACGCGATGTCGTTAATACTAGAGTTAGATAATCCGTCTTTGTAAAAATTGCCCCAAGTTGGTTGCATCCAACTTGGGACATATTCCCCAGTGGCATGAAGCAGAGGGCTTTTTGGGGGGCATAAATATTACTATTTATGCCAATGCCAACTAACAGGAAACACTTCATTCTAAAAGGAGAATAATGAAATGGCAATTCCAGCGTACATGTGGTTAAAGGATGACCAAGGTAATGACATCAAAGGTTCTGTAACTGTTGCAGAGCGTGAAGGTTCAATTGAGATCCTACACTTTGATCATGAACTTCGTATTCCTACGGATAACGATACAGGTGAACTTACAGGTACTCGTAAGCATGAACCTTTTGTAATTACAAAAGCTGTTGATGCGGCTACGCCGTACTTGTACAAAGCGTGTTCAAACGGTCAAACACTTAAGCAATTAGAGCTTAAATGGTACCGTATTGATGACACAGGGACTGAGCGTGAATATTTCTGCCACAAGTTGGAAGATGTAAAAATCACTTCGATCTCACCAACAATGCATAACGTTAAAGACTTAGACAAGGAGCGTTACCCGCACCTTGAAACAGTTTGTCTACGTTACAAACGCATTACTTGGACTTACTTAGATGGCAACATCGAGTTCTCTGACTCTTGGACTGAAGGTCGTTAATTAGTCAGTAATTTTGAAGGATATGCGCAAGCATATCCTTTTATTGAGATGTAGATATGGCGTTATTCGATTTTTTAACTCAACCAGTTACACGCAATGGCCATCATGGTTTTCAAACTGATGAGCAGGTTAGTGTGTGCAAGCATTTAAATGAGCTTTTAAATGCAAGAAGAGGCGTGTTAAAGCACTTGTCTGACTATGGTTTGCCCGATGTAGAGGATATTTACGAGGGGTTACCATACTCACAACACACGTTAGCGTTTGAGGTTAAAAAATTGATAGAAAAGTACGAACCACGCGTACGATATGCAAATGTAACACCTGTTGAAATTAAAGAAGATAATTGTGTAATAAGGCTAGATATTCAAGCGTTTTTAACGAGCGGACAAAGTATCAAGCTAAACACTCGATTTGAATCTGGCGGTAAAGCAGATGTTATGCAACATGCAAAAAACAATAATTAATATTATTTAAAGGATTGATGAATGCAGCAATATTTTGATGCACAAATGCGCTTGTTAACCCAAGCTGGTAAGCAGTTTGCTCAGTTTTATCCTGAGCATGCAGGAATGCTTAACATTGATGCATTAAAAGATAGAGACCCTCATATTGAGCGCTTATTAGAAGGCGTAGCGTATTTAACTGCCCATACTCAAAAGCGTTTAGATGAGTCAGTACCTGAAGTTTCAGAGCAAGTGCTGCGTCAACTGTGTCCAATACTCCTAAGTTATTATCCTTCTAGTACTGTGGTGCAATTTAAGCCTAAATTGGCTATGCAAAAAACACACTCTATTTTAAAAGGTTTACAGCTTAATCCGCCTAAAGCAAAGGCCGATAATAAAAAAATAATTTTTAGCACAACTCACGGTTTAGATGTTGTCCCATTGGATGTTGAACATGTTAGATACCAAGAGTCGCACTTGGGTGCAGAGCTACGAATAGGGTTTAAGTTTGTATGCCAAGGTGAACGCAGCAATTTTGATTTATCTAAGCTAAATTTTTATTTACGTGGTGATACACCATTATGCAGTGCTTTATTTCAGTTGTTAAAAACACCTAATAAACAAGCTGAACTTGATTTTGGTTCTAATCATTTTGAGTTCAATAAAAAGTTAAAAGCAAAAGGCTGCAGTGCTACTTATTTAGATATAGATGGCGCTTTACTGCCTAGTGCAGCTAAAAGCCATCCCGGATATGCACTATTACTTGATTATTTTAATGCAAAAGATCGGTTTTACTTTTTAACATTTGATGGTTTAAAAGACGAAGAGTTTCCTGAGCATATTGACCGTTTTGAAGTGGTATTTAGAGGGGATAATAAACTACCGCCGGGCCATCAGTTAAGTAAAGAAAATATTTTAATCAATTGTGTGCCAGCAGTTAATTTATTTAGCCAAGCCGCAGAGCCCATTAAAATAGAGCCTAACCGTACTGATTATATGATAAGTGCAGATCAGACTCGTTTTGACCACGTTTTTAGCTACACGGTTGATGCAGTTGCTGGTCGAAATTCTGTAACGGGGCAATCGTATGATTATACGCCTCGTTATCAAAGCGTATTTGAAGACGAGAAAAAGCTATTTACTGTGCTCACTAAAGATGTAGGTGCAGCAGCCCCAACTCATTATTTACAACTCCCTTTTAATTTAGAAGATGAAAAAGAAACTCTATCAGTTGATTTAACCTCTTTTAATGCTGGTTGGCCTCGTCAGCTTTTGCAAGAGGGAGACTTGAGCGAAGGCGGAAAAGACATGCCGAGTATCGTTGAGGTAAAAAATGTTATACGCCCAACTAATTATTTAGCATGTCCAAGTCAGCCAAAGCATTGGCAGCTTATTAGCTTGTTAAATGTAAAGTTTTCGCAAATTACGCAAGTTACAGAGCTAAAAAGGTTACTTGTGTTGTTTGACTGGTCTGATAAAGCTGAGAATAGATTAAGAATTGAAAGCATTTTAAAAATAACAGCAACGCCAATCAGCCAAATTAAGCGCGGAATATTTATCAAAGGTGTTGATGTACTTATTGATATTGATGAAAGCAAATTTGTTGGTGATGCCGATTTATATCATTTTTGTAATGTATTACATGAATTCTTTTTAATGTATGCCCCTATAAACGAAAGCGTACAAACGCGTGTTAATGCAATTCCTAGTTATAAGTCATGGAGTTGGGATATTGAACCAGGTAAGAGCTATCAGCTATGAGTTATGCTGAGAAAAGCCATGCGCATCCTGTTTGGTCTAAGTTACCCGCCCCAATAGAGCTACTTATAGAGCAGCCTTGGCGGTTTAACTTATTTAAAGCGATGAGCTTAATAGAAAAACACTGGGCTGCGCCTCAAGAGCTAGAGCAAGGGATCAGTAATAGGGTTGTTTTTAAACCTTTTAAAGAGCTTGGTTTTCCGGCTACTGATGTACGCGAATGTGTATTAGAAAACGACGGCAGGGGAAGATTAAGCTTATCGACCTCTTTTTTAGGCTTGTATGGTGTAGATGCACCCATGCCACATTATGTATTAGAGCAAGCAGCAAGTGATGAGCAAAGCGGTGACCGCGTTCGTCAGTTTTTAGATATATTTAATCATGTGTTGTATTGCCAACTTTTTCAGGCCTGGAAAAAGTCGCAAATTAATATAGCAGGCAGAGGCGCGAGCCAATTTGATGGGTTAGTTGAATCTATTTTACTGGGAAAAACTGATCAAAAAATTCAGTGTGGTATTGCCAGTTTAAAGCAAACTAGCGCTGCTGGCTTAGCGCAGCTTCTTAAACATAGTTTAAATATAGACACGCTAAAGGTTGACGACACACGAGCTAATTGGCAAAAAATAGATACGCCCAGTGCAATAGGCGAAGAGAGCCAAATGGTTTTAGGTAACTCTGCAGTAATTGGTACACAGGTATTGGTTAGCGGAAGTATTTTAACAATAGATATAGGCCCAGTTAATAGTGATACAGCCATGAGCTTAACGCCAAGAAGCGAAGAAGGTATAAAAATGGCGGCACTATTATCTGCGCATCTACCAAGTAATGTAGAGTGGGTTTGCCAAATAAAGGTAGCTAATGAGGCGGTTGCTGAGCAAGCACTTGGTCAGCAACCGTTAGTACTTGGACACAATTCATATTTAGGGGCTGCAGCTGCAAATACAACAACACATAGCTACAGTCATCAACAGTATAAACACTAAGGAATTAAGGATAAAAAAATGGATGCTAAAGGTATAAAACAACTCATAGATAAATTAAATGGCCACACCGCAACAGCACTTGAATCAGCCGCTGGCTTTGCGAGTAGTCGTAGTCATTTTGAAGTGCTTCCTGAGCATTTACTTATTAAGTTGATGGAAGAAGGAAGTAATGGTGACCTTGAGCACATTTTTCATTTTTTTAATATTAATCAAGATAAAGTATGGCATGAGCTATTAGACTTTTTAAATAAACAGCCTGCCGGTAATCAAAGTAAACCTACATTTTCTCGCCGTTTATACGAATGGCTAGAGCGTGCATGGTTAAGTGCTAATGTTCAGCATAAAAGTGATTTTATAACCGGTGCTGCACTTATTGACTCATTAACAGAGTTATTACCTTACAGCCCTGTACTTCAATTACCTGCTTTACTGGATAAAATAGATTCACGTTTTTTAGCTGAAAACTTAGATAAAATTTGTCAGCAATCTTCAGAACGTTTAAACCCAGTAGCTAAATCAAAGTCTGTAAATCAAACAGATTCATCGCACGGTACAGCTGCGCTTGATGAGTACTGTGAAGATTTAACTGAAAAAGCAAAACAGGGTAAAATCGACCCGGTTCTCGGTCGTAATGACGAAATTCGTATGATGGTCGATGTGTTATGCCGTCGAAGAAAAAATAACCCTATTTTAGTGGGTGACCCAGGTGTAGGTAAAACAGCAGTGGTTGAAGGTTTTGCCCAGCGTATAATTGATGGGCAAGTACCAAGTGATTTGCAAGGCGTACGCTTATTGGTGCTTGATATGGGGTTATTGCAAGCAGGTGCCGGAGTTAAAGGTGAGTTTGAGCGCCGCTTAAAAACAGTAATCGACGAAGTTAAAAATTCAACAACGCCAATAATTATGTTTATTGATGAAGCACACACTTTAATTGGTGCCGGTGGTGATGCAGGCATGAGTGATGCGGCAAATTTATTAAAGCCAGCATTAGCGCGCGGAGAATTAAGAACCGTTGCTGCTACAACATGGAGCGAGTATAAAAAATATTTTGAACGTGATGCCGCACTAGAACGCCGTTTTCAGCTTATTAAAGTAGATGAGCCAACAGAGCAAGCTGCTCAATTAATGCTAGCAGGCTTAAAAGATAAATATCAAGAGCATCATAATATTCAAATTACGGATGATGCTATAGAAGCTGCTGTTGTTTTATCGTCGCGCTATATAACAGGTCGCCAATTACCAGACAAAGCTATTGATGTATTAGACACCGCAGCGGCAAGAGTGCGTATGTCGTTTGCTACAGATCCTGCTGCTATTGAGTCTGAGCGCGAGCACATTAATTATTTAGAAACCAGAATTAATAGCCTTAATATAGAGCTAGGCCAAGGTTTAGTTGTTGATAAAGATAAGCTTACCCATTTAGTTGAAGAGCTGGTTATTGCACAAAATAAATTGGCGCAACTTACTCACTCGCGTGAGTCTCAAATTTCGACTTTGAGTCAAATTAACGAGATAAAGCAGGCAACTGATCAAGAGCTTGATAGCGAATCATTACTGACACTTCGCCAATCGCTTAAAGAGCAAAATACACAAGACAACGGCTTATTTAGTGAAGTAGATGCAGATGCTGTTGCACAAATTATTTCACAGTGGACCGGTGTGCCTGTAGGGGCAATGGTAAAAGATCAGATTAGTAATTTAATTAATCTTGAAGCCACAATTAGCCAAGACGTTATAGGGCAACAGGCTGGATTGGCTAAAATAGCGCAAACACTAAGAGTGAGTAAAGCCGGCGTAAGCAACGATGAAGGCCCGCTAGGCGTATTTTTATTGGCTGGCCCCTCTGGTGTAGGTAAAACAGAAACCGCTCGCTGCTTAGCTAAACAATTATTTGGTGGTGATAAATTTTTAACCACTATAAACATGAGTGAGTACCAAGAGTCGCACACCGTATCGCAATTAAAAGGTTCACCTCCGGGGTATGTTGGTTATGGAGAAGGAGGTGTATTAACCGAAGCGGTAAGGCAGCGTCCATATTCAGTAATTTTACTTGATGAGGTTGAAAAAGCGCACAAAGATGTAATGAACATGTTTTATCAAGTATTTGAGCGTGGCACCATGCGTGACGGTGAAGGGCGTGAAATAGACTTTAAAAATACTGTAATTATCATGACATCTAATTTAGGCTCAGCAGAGTTAATCGATGCGTGTACACCGCCTACAGTTATAGACTTAAGTCCTCAAGATGATGAGGAAGAACAGGTACAGCAAAGCGAGCAAGAAGCAGCTATTAACGAAGCGCTAAATCCAACGCAAGCACCTATAAATGAAGACGGAACACCTTGGAAAGTACCATCAATCGGTGTGCTTACTGATTTAATTAAGCCGCAGCTACTTGCTTTTTTTGCGCCGGCTTTGCTTGCCCGTATGCAAGTTATACCTTACTTAGCGCTTGATTCAGAAGCACTGCAATCTATCGTTAGCCTGAAACTTGAAGCTATTGCTACACGTTTGCACGAAAACCACAAAATGCAGCTACGAGTAGATGCCAGTGTTTTAGAAAAACTGACTACTCAGTGTACGCTTTCAGATAGTGGTGCACGTATGGTAAATGCAGTTATAGAGCAGCAAATACTCCCTGGTATCGCTAAATCAATTTTAGAGTTTATGGCAGAAGAAGACATGCCTGATATTTTAACGCTGGCTGTTGACGAACAAGACGAAATTACAGCGACATTTGCAGATAACGCTTAAATAAAAGGACGTAAAAATGGGATTCATGGACATATTTAACGAGCTCAAGGCCAATAAAAGTCACTTTAGTGTTGCTATACAGGGCATGCCTGACGGGATGGTCTATGTAACTGACTTTGAGTCTAAAGACGATCGTTTATGTGAAGACTATGAATTTAAAATCCAAGTATTGAGCCCTGAGCATTTAACATCTGAAATGCTAATAGGCAAAGATGTATCGTTATCACTAGTGTGGTCAATGTTAGATCGGACTATATCAGGGTTAATTAGTGGTTTTATAGCGCATGGTCAAAGTCATCAGGGGTACCACTATACTTTGATCATGAGTTCTCATTTAACATTACTTAAGCATCAGCATTCTAACCGTGTATTTACTGCTATGGATGCAGGTAAAATTATTTCGAGCGTGTTTGAAAAAGCAGGTTTCCCTGCGCAAAAATTAAATGTGCAAGCAAGCTCAACCATGCTTGATATGACCGTGCAGTACAACGAAACTGATTACGAATTTGTAACACGCTTAATGCGTAAGCACGGTTTTGTATACAGCTTTGTAGAGCAAACGGGTGGTGAATGTACATTGTATATTTGCAATGATTCTAATGGTATAGCGCAAGAGTTTGATGAAATAAACCTAAGCTATGTACCGCCATCTGGGCAAGTAAGAACGAGTGAGTCAATTTTTGCTATAAGCCGGCAGGCCCAATTATTTCCACAAAGTACGCACTTAGATGATTACAACTACCAAGCTCCGGGTAATTTGCAAGTTTCAAAAAATAACAGTGCGTCAGTTATTGGTTTTGGTGAAGATAGTCATTACGGTGATAATTACGGGCAATCAAACGAAGGCCAAGACTTAGCAACTATCAGACAGCAAGCGTTTGATTGCCAACGTGAGCAAATAATAATAGATACAGACTGCAGGGCGCTTCGCCCTGGTATGCGTTTAAATATTTATGACCATCCAGAGCATGATGGTCAGTATTTAGTGACGCGTGTAGAGCACAAAGGTAGCCAAAGTGCTTCGGTTGAATACGGCTCAAATGTGAAGGGTTTAACGTATAAAAACCAGGCTTATTTAATTAGTGTTAATCAGCCTTATAAAGCTCCATTACGCCCAGCGAGACGTGTGTTTGCAACGTTTAATGCATTAATTGAGCAAGAAATTGATGACAAAGGAAATTACGTAGTAAAACTACCATTTAACCAAGATGGAGAAGGCCAAGAAAGCCGTCCAACACGTTTAATGCAACCTTACGGCGGCAGCGGGCACGGTATGCATTTTCCACTAACGCAAGGTACAGAAGTGCTCGTGTGTGGTGAAAATGGTGATTTAGACAGGCCTATAATTTTAGGCGCGCTTTATAATGAAAATGCTCCAAATCCTGTTACGAGCGAAAACCCAACTGAAAACAAATTAGTAACTAAAGCTGGGCACAGCTTTGTAATGGATGACAAAAAAGGCGAAGAGAAGATAAGCCTTGCCAATAAAAACAATAAAAACCAATTAATACTCGATGCAACAAATGGTGCGCACCAGGCAATGTTAAAGTCTGTTGATGGTGATGTTAAAATTTCAGCGAAAGAAAACCTTCAGTTTGTTGCCGAGAACGACGCAAACTTTACAGTCGCTAATAATTTTACAACCCGAGTAGAAAACAATCTGCAAATTCAAACCCGCGAGGGAGATATTACAGTTACCTCGGCTGCGGATTTAACTCTAAACTCAGCCTCAAATAGTCGTATTCAAGCGGCTGACGGTAACTTAGAGCTCACAGCAACTGATGAGCTTAAAATGCAAGCGCAGCAAGACATTAGCGTTTACTCGGTTGACGGCAACCTTGAGCTACAAGCACCTCAAGGTGATTTAGAGCTAAATAGTGGCGGTAACATCACTATAAAAGCAAATGGGCAGGGTTCAATTCAGTTAAGTCAAGGTGGCGCAAGTATAGAAATTGATGCTGCGGGTAACCTCACAATTGATGCCACTAATATAACGTTAAGTGCCACTAATATAGCAATTAAAGGCAGTGCAATTAGTAATAACTAAGTTAAAGGAGTAATTTAATGAACGCTAAAGTTAAAAGTATATTTAATCACGATCAGCAACTTGCACCTGTAAGTAAAGTTGATGAATTTGGCCGAGTTAAAGGCGTTACAATAAATAACGACGAACATAATGTGGTAGCACAAGCGGCGCATATAACACCATGCCAAGTGGGCGACACAGTACTGCTTACCCATACTGCACAGGGCTTTATAGTAACAGGCCTACTTGCAAATGAAGATCAAGCACCCGCTGCATTCATTCAAAATAGCCAAGGCCATATTGTTATTGAAGCTCAGCAAAGTATTAGCCTTCAAACGGCTAAAGGGACGATAGAAGTATTTGCCGACGGGACGATAGTGCTCGAAGGGCGAGATATAACGGCTAATAGCGAGCAAGATCTTACTTTGGCTGGCTGGCCAATTAGGCTCAATTAACACTATGTTTGCTCAAGTCGCTAAAGTTAAGCAGCATCAGCAGCGTTTAACTACTCTATTAAAACACAAACAAAAGTTGCAAGCGCAAGGTGTTTATCCGCTTGCTCGACTCAATGTAATTGAAAGCCAATTACTAAATCATTTATACACACTCAGCGATTTAAAAAGTGATGCACCCACAGATTACTTTGCAGGTAAAAATTTAACACAAGTAAGTCATTTAGCGCTTAATGAATTTATTACCCTTGCGATAGAAAGCCCAGAGCACCACAGTATCTACACGCTATTGCTACAAAGTCTTAATTTAAAAAGTGAACTTAACAGCGGCGAAACTTTTTTAGCTTTAAAGTCGGATAAACATTTAAGTTATTACAGTGTATTACAGCACTTACTTGGTTATTGGCAGTTAGATGATAATAAAGCACTGCGTAATAGTGTACTCAACGAAAAAGAACAGCTTGATAGTACCGCGATTACTTTACTTTTTTCACAGCACTTAAGCGAAACAGAGCTTAGCCATGCCATGTTACATACTAACTTTGATATTGCTTATGCAGCACTCGTGAATGCCTATTGTAATAAAACAAGTAACTTATCAGACATACTATTTAAAGTATTTGCTAAAACAAATGATGACGACAAAAAAGCAAAATTACTTGCCCTAGCAGGGCTTACTAACGATCCGCGCTGGGATGAACCTTGCCTACTTTTTTGTAAAGCTAACCCCGGGCTTTGCCAGCATGTACTAAGCCACTTTGTATATAAGCGCGCATTGCCTTTATTTATTAATTTAATGGCGCATGGGGTAACTCAAAAACCAGCTTACGCAGCATGGCTAATTATTACTAACAGAGCGCTTGCCCAAGCAAACAAAGTAACTGTAGTAGAACCAAATAACGAAAAAAATGTACACAGCGGCATAAACCTTGATGATGCAGAGCATGCAAGGCAAGCGTTTGCATTAGTGCCTGGGGATCAATTGTTAAACGGCGTTAGCTTTGTGTGCAGTAATGCAAAACAAAAATTAAAAATGCTTGCAGGTGAAGTTGTGCAACGCGTTGTAGCACCACATTATTCTTTGCAAAAGGCCTGTGGTTTGTACCATGTATTACTGAGCGCCAAACAATGGCAAAGTGTTATAGCGGAGAGCCCAAGTGCTGAATAACTTTTCTCCTTGGCAGGCTAGCTTTTTTGATGGTTGGTTGAGTGACCGTACGTTGGCTAAAGTTGTCCTTGTAAAACAAAACTTTGAATTTGACGAAAAAGGCAATGTAACACCAAACGAGCCCGGCCCCGATATTGTTTTAGCAGATGACTACGATGGCGACCCCGCATATACACCACTGAGTGAAGTAAACGAGCAAGTCGCCTTTAAAACAGGTTTTGAAGTGTATGGCGACTTTACAGCTTACCCACCCAAAGCCAAACAAGCACGAGTGATTGAAGTAGAGCTTGGCCTTCATAATAAAACGCAGCCACTATTTAAAAAGCGTTTACGTGTAACTGGCGCACGCTTTTGGAAGCGCTCTTTACTTGGGCCTGTTGCAACTGATCCTAATATTATTGAGCCTACACCCATTAATTACAGTAATGCCTTTGGTGGAAAAGACTTTAACGATGAGTCTAATTATCTGCTTGAAAATCCGATAGGGAGAGGGTTTAAGCTTAAAAACAAACAAGCAAAAGGGCAGCAATTACCTTGCATTGAATACGCAAACCAACTACTTCGTAAACCGAGCCATACTACCCCAGTTGCAAGCTTTTCAGCTATACCATCACATTGGTCACCGCGTATAGAGCTTATGCCCGACATTGATCAAAAAGCACTTATGGCAGGCAATTACCCGTTTAAAACAGTACTTGATGAACATTTTAACAATATGGCACCGCTAGATCAGCGAGTAAGAAATGAGTTTACACAAGGGTGGGCTTTTTCGCTTTCTGGGTTATACCCGTTACAAGCTTATGGGCAGCATCAGCGAGTTGAGCTTCCATTTGAAGAGCCTATTGTTCAGCTAGTTAACACATTAAACAGACATACCATTAGTTTGCGCTGCGATACGTTGGTTATTGATTCTGACGCGCAGAGTTTTTCTTTGTTATGGCGCGGTTATATTGACGCAATACACGTAGGCGCAAATAGCCAGTTAGTTGTGGCAAAAAAGGAAACTAACAATGAAGTTTGATGTACTTTGCCATATAAATGCTACAGGGTGTACACCAAGTAGCTTGTATACCGCTGTTGCAAATCAAATGTTGTTTTCTAAACCGAGTAAAGCGCTAATACGTTGCGATATAAGCTTAGATGCCCCCTACATAATGGTAGAAATAGAAGAGCTTGCTCAGCTTGATAGGCAAACCAAGTGCTTATTGTTATTAAGCCAGCTGCTCGAAAATATTGATATTACAACACTTAGAAAAACATCCCGCATAAGCCAAATAGTGTTTGTATTACCACAGGATGAGTCAAACAACCCAGTAATAAGTGACGATACACTCAGTGAGCTTTTAGCTGAGGTGATTTCGCAGCAAGTCCCTGATTTTGAACAAACTACAACGCTTGATTTAAAAAGCATAGCGCCAGATACCCTCATTATCGCCGTGGATTCATGCGTTAGTTACCAGTATGTGAGTACTCAAGCAAAAAATAATGTAGTGCAAGTTTTAAATGGCCCCCCAGGTATAATTAATGGTGAAGGTGGATGTGCATTACTTACACATGGGCAAGGTGGGCTAGAAGCACAGCTTTTTAATGGCGAATTAAGTGAGCAGCTTAACCAAGCAGAAGCTCGCGTTAATGATACTTACTTATTTGCAGGTAAACAGTCGTTAGCATGGCAAAAAAAATGGTTTGCTAATACACAAACGCTATATACCCCAGAAGATGAATTACTAGAGCTTGCAGACTTAAACAACACAATAGGTTATCAAGGTGTTGCTAATAACCTAACAGGGTTAGTACTTACGCATAGCTATTTAAATAACCCATTAAATGAAGGGTTAAATCATGTGTTTTTATTATTTAATTCACCCAATGAGCAATTAATAAAAATTTCAAGGAGTGAAAATTCATGACATACATTAATGCAGCCGCAGGTAAACAAACAGGTAGTGTTCAGTACGACATCGACGGGCTAACCGCCGATGTGCGCTCAGGTGGATCGTTAACATGGCGACACAACAACCCAACTTTGTTAGGACTTAATAATAGCGCACGAAGTAACGGCGCATTAGGTAAAGCCAGCAATGTTGCTATTTTTGAAGACAGAGAAGCCGGTGAAGCTGCTTTTTTAGATGAAATAGCACGCCCTAAATACCGTGAAAAAACACTCGGTGAAATGGTAAACACCTTCATACCCGACTACATAATTCCACCCCCGCAATGGGATGATGAAAAAAACGAACCTATTTTGCCGTGGAACGAGCCACAAACGGGTATGGACGTTAATAAACCTATTACCAATGCCCAAGCATTTCTAGATTTAGTGTCGAGTCACTTAGGGTGGCAAGCCGGCAGCCAAGAGCAATTAAACAAAGATACACAATCGCAAGCAGCGCAAGTAGCCACAGTATCAGGGCAAAATGTATTAATTAATGGCCGCACCGCAGTGCACCAAAGTAGCGGCGGCAAGCTAAGCACTATTGATATATGTTTAACAACGGTAGGCCCAAGTGTTATCCCAATTCCTTATCCAAATATGGCTGCAGCAAGCGATGTAGCAAGTGTGGCGGGGTCAGTAAAAATAAATGGTAACGGTGCTGCCAATATAAAAAGTAATTTTTCAAAAAGTACGGGTGATATGCCAGGTGATAAAAAAGGCCTAATGAGCGGCACTAACGATGGTAAAGCTGAATTTATTATAGGCTCATTTAATGTGCTCATTGAAGGCAAACCCGCAGTGCGCCAAGGCGACTTAATGATTTCAAACTCAAAAAACACCCCGCCTATGCCGCTAGCGCAATCAGGTGGCGCATCACCTAGAGGGTTAAGTGTGGAAATGAGGGATTCAGATACACAAAGTGAAGACCCAGCTGAGGCCGCTTTTATCGTAGAGACAGACGCTAATAATAATTTAATTGGTCAAGGGAAATTTACCGTCACTCAAGGTGCATTCAAGAATAACCAAGTTTTTGATGAGGGAGTTTAAATGACTACACAATATATATACGCCCCTAGGATTGTTGATGAGGCGAAAGACTGTAGTTTAAATCTTATTTTACATAGTTTTTCTGGACCGGAGCTTTGTATACCTTTTGGTAAAGCCGCGAAAAAGTTAAAGTCGCAAGATTTAGCTGAAGATCAAAAACCGACATTTATAACCGTTACGCCGCTAGTATTTAAAGACTATACACTTGATAAAACTAAAGCGGGCGCACCCGAATTCATCCCTATGGATAAATTTAGACCAACACCTGAGGATGATGCTGCATATGGTTATTATTACATATATATTAATGGTTTTTTATGGAGAGAGATTGCTGCGTTAGCTGATAAGCAATTGAGTGATGTGGATTTATCCCTACATCATAGCCAAGACCTTAGACCGCATAGCAGTGTTTTTAATCAAGATATTTTACTACCGCGTAAAATAATTGAACTGTTTGGTTCGTCAAGTACAGCCCAAGTGCCTAATATTCAAATTGCTTTTTCACGAGTACAGTGGTCGTGGGAATATATTACTGCATTAGGAGGGATGTATGAAAGCGACTTACGCCTTAGTAAAAAACCATTATTAAGTAAGTGTGATGATACTCAAATTGCAAATAGGTATCGTAATGAGCGAATGCAATCTTTAGACTTTAATGATGCTCCTAATTGGGGTTCAATTAAAAACATGGACGTTCTTGGTGGTAAAGTAAGCGTACTCGTTCATGATATTTTAGGTATAGCACAGGCTCAAAAAATAACAGCTGACTACTATTCTCAAATACTGAAAGACCACCAATCAGAACTTGAATCGAATGGGTATTATAAGTCGGCAATGCTGGCTCATCAGCTGTATTTTAATGAAGGTTTGTGGCAAAAACAGGCGCTCAGCACACCTAAAACGTCGCATAAACCTTTTGTAAAAGAAGACCCACAAAGCAGTAATACACGAAAAGCAGCGGATGAAGTCTCAGAGCAAGAACTAGAAAAGTATTTGCTAGGAACCAATCCACCTTCAGTAATTGATGCAGTTGAGGGCTATTTAGTTGCTCGAGAAAAGCTCTACGATTTATATTATTTAGATTGCCAAGATTTAGAGCTAACTTTAAGTGAGATTAGCGACCAAATTAATGTTCAACCACCGGCAGAGTGGGAGTGCCTAGCCAAGGATTTAACAACGGGCGGCGTTCTAACTTACGGACTGGCGTTTGAATTTATATGTGAGCAATTAATAACACTAATCTTACCTAAAACAACACTGTCTGCGTATTTACCAGGGCTATGCGATAAAGAAAAAAAAGACAAGTTAATTAATCGATTAGATGAGCAATTTGAAAAGAGTAAAACATTAGTATTTGAAATAACTCAAACAAGCAATAATTGGTTTAGTAAGCAATTTTGTGTACACCCAGAGGCATTTGGAGAAAACCTAGCAAACACTGATTATGATGAGGAATTAATTGCAGACACAGTAGAAGGGTTTAATCCTAAAAAGTTTGATCATGATAAAATTAAAGACGAATTATCACTACCGTTTATTCCAGCCTACTTATTAAGTAAAAGTGTACTTGATGTTGTCTCTAAGGGGCTTAATGAGTGGCTAGGCATGCAAGAACGAATCTTTGCTACTTTTACTAAAGAATTAACAGAAAAGGGAATTAAGTACCATCACTTAATTGGCGGCTTTAGCAAATCACGTAACATAGCAGAGTTTAAAAACTTAAAAATATACCCAGCGAATGCAGTGCCTGAAGGGCGCTTTGCTTTGAATATGGATATTGTTAGCCACCCTTTATTAAATGACTTAAAAACGAGTAAGCAACGAAGTGCATTTAATAATATTATTAAAGCCATTGAAGAAAAAGGAAAAATCACTTCCACTAATACTAATCAAGTAATTACAGTTGCAAAAGCATTAAAGCAGCCTCTTTTTTCAAATGGGATTAATGAAAGTAATCGCAAGCTATTTAAGCAAACCATCGCTTTAGTTACGCAAATGGCAAAAATGGTTTTAGAGCAAAAAAAATTAGCGGCACTCATGGCTGGTAGCCAATTTCACGTTTTAACATTGCCTGAAAATGATATTCCTGCAAAGGTGCTGTTTGATAGCCCTGTCCGAAGTCTTGGGGAGGAGTTCCACCATCGTGGTTTAGACTCTAATACGCTAAAACGTATCAGTTTAGCTACGGGGCGGTTTGTTTCTATACCCCTATTGTTTTTGACGGGGTATAGCACATATGTTTATTACATAAATTATGAAAAAGAGTTTAAAAAAGGCGACCTTTATGAGGGGGCTAAAAATGTAGCCCTAATTGGAGCTAGCTTAGCTGCTGTCGGGAGTGTGTGGGAGGCGTATTCATCAGATTTAAATAATAAATTTTTAACTAAGCCTAGGTTGGAGGCTAAAATAGCAAGTTCCTTTTTAGCAAGTCGTAATGCGCAAATAACGGTTTTGAGAAGTTTTTCCGGTGCTATGGGTGTACTGATGGGAGTGATACAAGGAGTTGATGCATACCAACTAATCAGTAAAAGTGATACAGATGCTGGTATTGCTATGTTTGCAGCGGCCGGTTTCAGTATTGGGCTAGGAATACATACTGCTTTATTTGCAAGTCTTGGACCTTGGGGATGGGCATTATTATTAGGCTCAATCGTATTTAGCTTACTTGCTGTGTGGTTAACCGACAGTAAATTAGAAATATGGGCTAAGTTTGGTCCGTTTGCCAAAAATAAGCGTGGTGTATTTGCAAGTGAAGAGGGGGCTATTTACAATACTTTCTCAGATCCAAACCAATACTTTAAATATATTCAAAGTGTTTTATTTTCCCCAAAAGTGACTGTTAATACGCCTACTTTTTTTGATAATCGCAGTTATTATACGGTGAAAGTAGATTTACCAATGTTTATTGTTGGTAAATCAGAGCTTCAATTAGATGTAAAATACTCTTGGCGACATCCAACAACATTGGATGTTTACAAAGAAGCAGGGTGGGTTGAAGGTACTAAAGAATATTTATGTGAATTTGATGATAATAGCCTTAGCCTAAATGCTGCAGTTTATGAGTTTGAAATTGAATCACCTAGTATCAGTGTGTTTGATGTTGAAATAACACCAACACTTATATACAACGAAGATTTAACCTTACTAATAGATTTTGATGCATTTGAAAAGCCAATTAAAAATGCTTCACCTGATTTAGCAATCGCATAAGGAATCTGATGCAAAATAAAAATTACTTCGGTGTTGGAATAATGCCAAAGAAAACGAACTTTAATCGCTTTTTTGAATATCGCAGTATAAAAAATATATATCACGAATTTAAAGGCCTGTGTTTTTTATATGATTGGCTTGATACGAACAAGTTATATGAAAGTCAGCGCGAAAAATACAAAGTTGTCCCTTGTGGCAATAACCCTATAAAAGCCATTTTATTTGGGCCAATGGCTATAGGGGCTGTATTAAGTCTATTATTACTAATAGCCTGTGTCGTAGCAACATACTCTGAAGAGCCATTCCCTTGGTGGCTTGTAATCTTTACCTTTTCTTGGAATTTATTCTTTTTAAATTTATTACCGATCACAGCAAGATACATACCAGATAGGGTGATGTACCTTGATAGGCAAAACCAAACGGTCGGGTTTACTTTTGAGATACCAGGTTGTGAACAAAGAGA
>NZ_JADYXN010000368.1:0-512 GCF_015864285.1 Pseudoalteromonas sp. NZS100_1 | reverse complement strand
CAGGTCGGCGTTGATTGCGCCCTTGCCCGATCCGAAATTGAACCGGCTGTTGGTCGACAGGCGCAGCCCGTCATCATCGCCGACCTGCAGGAACAGGCCGGCATGGCCGCGATAGCGGACGATATCGGGATTGTCGGACTTGTCGCCGACATAGAAGGTCAGGCGCGGTGCCACCAGCAGCCGCCGTTCCTCGCCCAGCGAGAAGGCCGCCATCGGCGCGACATAGACGCTGTTGATGCTGCGCGACGCATCGCCGTCCCGGCCGTTGGATTCGTGCCGAAGCCCGCCCTGCAGCGCCAGCGACATGCCGTTCTTCAGCATCCGGGTCGGCGTCACATAGATGATCTCGGGCTGATAATCGATGTTGCGGAAGGGCATGGAATTGGCGCCCAGATCCCAGAACATGCGCTGGGTATAGGCGAAATGCAGGCCATCCCGCCAGGAACTCGGCAAATGCGCGGCATCGCGCGACCCGAACAACCGATATTCGAAACTCAACTGCAACCGGGCAT
>NZ_JADYXN010000367.1:0-513 GCF_015864285.1 Pseudoalteromonas sp. NZS100_1 | reverse complement strand
GGAGATCCAGCTCAGCCATTCCAGGCATCGCGCCTCGGCGGCAGCATCGGCAGGCACGAGTTTCGCCTCGGGATAGCTGCCAGCCAGAAACAGCAGGATGGCGACGGATTCGGTCAGCAGGTCGGGCGCGCCGCCGGCGGCGCGGACCTCACCGTGACCGATCCTCGCTTCTTCACGCGCTACCTTCGCCGCGCTGTGCAGGGCGACGCGAAGCTCGAGGCGGCCGTCGAAGCGATGGACGGCTGGAACAGCGTGTACGAGGACAAGGATGGCGACGGCTATTACGACAGCCCGGGCCTGACCGTATATCGTACCTGGATCAAGACCGCCCAGAATGAAGTGATCGGCCATACGGTCGGGGACTGGTGGCACAAGATCGAAGACGAAAGCTACATCAAGTATCAGACCGACGTCCTGCTGCGCGCAATCGAGGGCTCCGATGCCGGGGCGCCGATGACCTACGACTGGTACAAGGGGCGCTCGAAAGATGCGGTGCTGCGCAAGACCGTGGCC
>NZ_JADYXN010000366.1:0-513 GCF_015864285.1 Pseudoalteromonas sp. NZS100_1 | reverse complement strand
TGGTGAGCTGCGCATCACGCGCGCCGAGTGCGACCTGCTCAAGGAGCAGCTCAACAAATTCAAGCGCCAGTTGTTCGCCGCCAAGAGCGAGGCCAGCGCAGGCCACCAGAAGGACATGTTCTTCAACGAGGCCGAGGCGCTCGGCTCGGCAACCCAGCCGGCCCAGGAAGAAACCGAGGCCGACGACAACACTGTCGAGGTTCCCGCTCACAAACGGACCAAGCGCGGGCGCAAGCCGCTGGACCCAGCCCTGCCGCGCGAGGTGGTGCGCCACGAACTGCCCGAATCCGAGCGTGTCTGTCCTCACGACGGTGCCGTGCTGCGGGAGATTGGCGTGGAGGCCAGCGAGCAGCTCGACATCATTCCGCAACAAGTGCGCGTGATCCGCCACGAGCGGGTCAAGTACGCCTGCCCGTGCTGCGATGGCACGCTGCGCCTGGCGGCCAAGCCCGAGCAAGTCATCCCCAAGGGGCTGTTCAGCGAAGGCCTGCTGGCCTGGGTGATCACTTCCAA
>NZ_JADYXN010000365.1:0-513 GCF_015864285.1 Pseudoalteromonas sp. NZS100_1 | reverse complement strand
CATCGCCGTGGTCGGCATCGCGCCCGATGGCGATGTGCCCGGCATGCTGGCGGTGGGGACCGACGACCGCCATGCCGCCTATGACCTGACCCGGCACCTCATCGACCTGGGCCATCGGCAGATCGGCTTCATCTCCGGCAATATCCGCCACCGCGCCAGCGCCCGGCGTCTGCAGGGCTTTCGCGACTGCCTGGCCGACCGGGGCATCAGGCTGGACGAGCGCTGGATCGTGCCGGGCGACTTTTCCTATCGATCGGGGCTGGACGCGGCCGAACAATTGCTGAGCCTCGACACGCCGCCGAGCGCCATCTTTGCCTGCAATGACGATATGGCGGCGGCGGCGATCACGGTGGCGCATCAGCGGCGGATCAACGTGCCGGGCGACATCACCATCTGCGGTTTCGACGACACGCCGCTGGCGAGCGCGATCTGGCCGGCGCTGACGACGATCCGCCAGCCGATCCGCGACATGGCGCGCGAGGCGATCGGCCTGCTGGGCGCCCATTTCAGCAG
>NZ_JADYXN010000364.1:0-513 GCF_015864285.1 Pseudoalteromonas sp. NZS100_1 | reverse complement strand
GCTCCATAAGCCTCCAAGGGCGGAACCGGCCACAAGGGCCGCCAGCAACGGGCGATTATCGCCCTTGCTTCCGCGCTCCCGCACTTGCGGCCCGATGGCTGTATTGCGCTTCTTTGCCATGCTTTGCCCTTCTCGCGGCCGTTACCGGCTGCGCCCCTTGCTTTTGACGGTGCCGTTGCTGGCAATCTCGATCGGCTCGCCAATCGCCAGCTTGCCCGCGCGGGCGGCGCTGCGCGCGTCCACGGGCAGCACAAGCATGTCAGCGCCATCTCTTAGGAGTATCAATTTCTGCCCTTCGATTTGTCGCGTCCCGGCGTAAATCAGCGGCCCATGATCGCCAGTGAACAGCCGATGCGCCGGTATATCCATTCCAATGTGACGCTTCGCATTACGTTCCGCAATGTATTTATCCGCTGCTCTGGCCTGATCGTCGCTCATTCGCGGCCGATCGTAGTCCCGTCGCACAAGACGATCTGGCCGGGCTTTTTGGTCGTCCACGTCTGAATGAACATG
>NZ_JADYXN010000363.1:0-514 GCF_015864285.1 Pseudoalteromonas sp. NZS100_1 | reverse complement strand
GCAAGATTGGAAAGGCAGTTGATCTCGACGGTCTGGCGAAAAACATCGAAATCCGTCGTTTCCGCCGGAGCGAATGGCGCGACCGCCGCGCACACGACAACGGCGTCCAGGCGCGGCAAATTCTCGACCAGTCCCGTGAGCTGCGCTTTGACGGCTCCGGCGTCCGAAAGGTCGAGCGGCACAGCATGCGAACAGGCCGGGAAAGCGGCCAGAAACGCGTCCAGCGTATCCGGCCGGGAGACCGTTGCGGCGACATCATAGCCTTGCTGCAGCAAGGCGCGGGTAACCGCGGCGCCCATGCCGCCGTTCGCGCCGACCACCACGGCCGTGCGCGCGTCGCTCACCGCGTGGCTCTTCGCGAACGGGTCACGCAGGCCCCGTTTCGCGCACGAGCGCCAGCGTTCCATGGTCCTCCACAGCCGTCGATACCCGCAGCAAGGCGACGGCCATGGTCTCCCAGCCATAACTTTCGGGAGGGCAGGTCAACCAACCGATGTACAACGTCCAGAGCGAT
>NZ_JADYXN010000362.1:0-514 GCF_015864285.1 Pseudoalteromonas sp. NZS100_1 | reverse complement strand
GAAAGCGTGCGCGGCGCCAGCACCGCGATCCAACTCGCCGCCGCCCGTGCCGGCGATGATTATGAACTGCTTTTTGCGCTGCCGCCCGGCGTGTCGCCGCCGGTGCGCGCGATCCCGATCGGCCGTTTCGCAGAAGGGGCGGGCCTGACCCTGCTGATCGACGGCGCGGTCATGCCGCTGCCCGACCGGCTTGGCTGGGAACATGGCTGATCTGGATCATTGCGCTACCGGCTTGACGCGCGGCGCCTGACCTGTAGCTTCCTATCACCCTATTCTCAGCCGGTTGGAGCGCCCGATGCGCATCGTCCTGTTGCTGATTGACGCGGTGCCCGATGCCGGCGTTCCCCCGTCCGGCCGCCCGCTGTTGCGCCCTTCGCCCGCCCGTCATTCCCTGCGGAGCGATCGATGACAGCAACAATAGGGGGAGAGGAACAAGCATGCAGATAGTCTATATCGCCATAGGGTGCGGCCTGCTGGCCGTGCTCTACGGGCTTTTCACCAGTCGCCAGGTGCT
>NZ_JADYXN010000361.1:0-514 GCF_015864285.1 Pseudoalteromonas sp. NZS100_1 | reverse complement strand
GCGCGCGCCTTTTCATCTTGGCGATTACGCATCGGCCGGGCTGGCGCGGCTTGCCGGGCTGACCTGGGGCGCGGAGGATCTATCGACCGCTTTGACGGCAAGCACAAATATCGACGCTTCAGGATCGTGGGCCTTCACCTATCGCATGGTGCGCTCACTGACGTTGATGGCCGCCCACGCCGCCGGCGTCCCGGCGATAGAAACCCTTTATGTCGATTTCCGAGACGAGGAAGGCTTGGCCGCCTCTTGTCGTGCGGCACGCGCTGAGGGCTTTGCAGGACGTATCGCCATACATCCCGCGCAGGTAAACCCTATCAACCAGGGCTTCGCGCCTTCGGCGGAGGAAATCGCCTTCGCGCGTAGGGTCGTCGCAGCCTTTGCTGCCAATCCCGACACTGGCACGATCGGCATTGACGGCAAGATGCTCGATATCCCGCATCTCAAGCAGGCGCAACACGTCCTGTCTCAGGTTAAATCGTAGGACTGCTGTCACCCCTCGGCGCGCACCCTTTCC
>NZ_JADYXN010000360.1:0-515 GCF_015864285.1 Pseudoalteromonas sp. NZS100_1 | reverse complement strand
GATCGACGCATAGCTGCGCAGGCCCTTGCGGACGAGATGGGTGTGGACGGCCGCGGCCGCTAGCACGCCCTGGATCGCGACCCGGTCCTGCCCGGCGCGCTCGTCGGTCAGGAACAGTTCGCTGCGCCCTTAGCGCACCGCCTGCTCGGCTTCCTCACGGATGCGGGCGATCGCCGCGCGCAGCTGTTCCTGGCCGCCGGTCGAGGGGAAGGTGCAGTCGATTTCGGCCACGGCCGGGCCGAAATAGGCCTTGAGCCGCGCCCATTCGGCGCTGTTGAGCACCGGCGATTCCAGCACCAGCACATGGCTGTTCTGCGCATCTTCCTCCAGGATATTGTGGAGGTTGGAGAAGCGCGTCTTGAGGCTCATCACATGCCGTTCGCGCAACGGGTCGATCGGCGGGTTGGTGACCTGGCTGAAATTCTGGCGGAAGAAATGGCTGATGGTGCGCGGCTTGTCGGAGATGACCGCCAGCGGCGTGTCGTCACCCATCGAGCCGATCGCTTCCTTGGCAT
>NZ_JADYXN010000359.1:0-515 GCF_015864285.1 Pseudoalteromonas sp. NZS100_1 | reverse complement strand
TATATTTTTTTTGATATAAAAAGTAAAAAAACAATACTTAAAAAAGTAAGTAAATCAAATAAGAAAAATTCGAAGTAGGTAATAGTCCCAGGGCAAGAGCATGAAAAAACACTATAAATTCAATACCTTTTCAAGATAAGCTGTACTGCGCATCGCTTTCTTCTGCTTTGCTGGCATACCTTTACTAAAACTGGTTTCAGCCTTTAATTGATTAAATGCGATATGCCTCAGCCCTGCAAATACTGGCGCTGCACCTTCGCGCCTAATTCGGCACTCATCTTCTTTAAATCCTACGTCTAAACGCCAATGTAATCCGTTCTCTATTTGCCAATGTTGCCGCGCTGACCTTGCCAATTCTTCCGCCGTTAAATATGCTGAACTGATATAGTACCTATAACATAACTCATTGCTTACTTTACCTTTTTCCTTTCTGTAGGAAACAATAACGCCCACCGTCTTTGCACCTTCCCAGTGTATCGTTTCTGATAAATCACTTACATCATGACGCACTGCAC
>NZ_JADYXN010000036.1:0-39728 GCF_015864285.1 Pseudoalteromonas sp. NZS100_1 | reverse complement strand
AGGGCAATGCGAGAACGAGTGAAACGTTATATTCTTCCAGAAAAAAGAAAACGGCCCAAAAGTAGGACCGTTCGAATATCAAAAACTCGGTACACCATTAAGTCAAAACATGCTTAACTGAATGGTGTTAGCTCAGTGAGCGGTTTTTTATTGCCTATGGTTTATCATACCAATTTTATTAAAAACATGACCATTCTAGTGTATTAAATAACTCACTAACTACGTTAAAAATTATTTATATAGAACAACTATGTATCATAATTTTAGCCTTGTTATTGCGCTATTTTCTTATCGCTATAATAACTCACTAATTTAATGCAATTGGTATTAGTTCAAACCCAGCTTTTTAAGTTCTGTTTTTACTAGCTTTGCAGAAAGTGGTACATAACCATCTTTTTCTACAATTTGCTGACCATCTTTTGAAAGTACCATTCTTAAAAATTGTTCTTCCATAGGTGATAGTGGCTTATTCGGGTGTTTATTCACATAAACATATAAAAATCGCGATAGCGGGTATTTACCTTGCGCAACGTTATCAAGTGTTGCATCAACAAAGTTATCGCCTTTTTTAGCAAGCGGTACTGTACGTACGCCCGATGTTTTATAGCCGATACCAGAGTAACCAATTGCATTTAATGAAGATGAAATTGACTGTACTACCGATGCAGAACCCGGTTGCTCATTTACGTTATTACGGAAATCACCTTTACACAGTGCTTTCTTTTTAAAGTAGCCATAAGTACCTGACACTGAGTTACGTCCATAAAGTTGAACATCTTTAGCTGCCCAGTCACCTGTTAGGCCAACATCGCTCCAACGGTTTACTTGCTCTGGTGCACCACACTTACGAGTAGATGAAAAAATAGCATCTACTTGGTCAATACGAAGACCTTCTATTGGATTGTCTTTATGTACATAAACCGCTAGTGCATCAATAGCAACGCGTACTTCAGTTGGTTTATAACCGTAGCGTCTTTCAAACGCTTCGATTTCTTTAGATTTCATTTTACGGCTCATTGGACCAAGGTTAGCAGTACCTTCGGTTAGTGCCGGTGGAGCAGTAGAAGAACCTGCCGCTTGAATTTGAATATTTACATTTGGGTAAATACGTTTGTACTCTTCAGCCCAAAACGTCATCATGTTGGCTAAAGTGTCAGAACCTACTGATGAGAAGTTACCTGAAACACCACTAATTTTTTGATACTCAGGAATATCTTGATCTAAAGCAACTGCTTGTGCAGATACGAAAGTTGTAACAGCCACACCCATTGCGGCAACTAAGTTTTTAAATTTCATGTAGGGTTCTCCGGTTTGTTCGTCCCATTTTCTAACTGCTGCCCACTCTAAAGTGAGTACATGACAGTTACATTACTCTTAAATGACACTTTTATGACTTTGCTTTTCAGCCTAATTACTTAGCTAGCGAAACTGTCTTATCTATTGAAAATTCGAAAGAAAAACACGAACCTTTGTTAACTTCACTGCTAATATTTAATTTACTATCGTGGCGCGTTAGTACATGTTTTGTAATCGCGAGCCCTAAGCCTGAGCCACCTGTTGTTCTGCTGCGGGCTTTATCAACACGATAAAAACGCTCAGTTAAACGGTTAATATGCTCTGGCGCAATACCATCACCATTATCGGTAACACTAAAACACGCTTTATTGTTTTTGCGCTGCCAACAGACTTCCACTTTGCCACCGGGTTTAGTGTAATGAATGGCGTTAAATACTAAATTAGAAAACGCACTACGCAGTTCATCCTCAGAGCCTTTAATATCGAGGGTTTTATCAATATTAAAAATAAGCTCATGGCCTTTGTCTTGATTAATTGAGTTTGCCTCAGTGTGAATATAACCAAGTAATTGCGGTACGTTTATGGCTTTATCATTGTCTTGGCGACGAGCACCTTCAATACGCGAAAGCGATAGTAATTGGCTGACTAAGCTATCCATGCGCTTGCATTGTTCAAGCATAGTATTTTGCGCTTTGTTCCACATTGCTGGCGGCGGCATCATGTCGCCATCCATCATCTCAAGATACCCAGTAACCACTGTAAGCGGTGTACGTAGTTCGTGTGACACATTGGCTACAAAGTCTTTACGCATCTGTTCTAGCTGTTTTAAGCGCGTTACATCACGCACAACAACCATAAGTTGCGTGCTTGCATAAGGCATTACCCTAAACTCAAGTACTTGCTCAATGCTATGGCCGTTATCCAGCTCAAGCGCGTCGTCAAATTCACCTTTGTGCATGTATTTAGCAAACTTAGGTTCGCGAATTAAATTATCAAGACGCTGACCATGATCGGTTGGCCACTGCAAACCAAGCACTTTAAGGGCTAATTGATTACACCACACAATACTTAAATCGTTTTGTAATACCACTACCGCATCAGGTACTGCTTCAGCCCCATCGCGAAAGCGACGAATTAAATCAGCAAGCTCATTACGTTTTTTACGATTACGATGCTGTAGATGATAAATACCTTCGAACACTTGCTCCCATGCACCCTCGCCCTCAGGTGGATTAAAGCTACGTTGATTAAGTAGCCAATCGCTCAAACGATAAAGTTGATGGTAGTGCCAAATAAGGAGGGAAAAAGATCCTAAAAATAAAAGCAAAAATGGCGCGCCAACCAGCACACCAATTAATAGTAAGGGTAAAAAATAGATAAACAGGCGCTTTACTAACGCCTGCTTATTAACAACTCGATACATACACTCACTTTACCTTAGAGTAGTAATACATGCGTATTTCATACATTAGCTAAGCTTTAAGCTGATCACAGCTTACTTGAAAAACGATATCCAGCACCACGTACAGTTTGCACCAAACGGTCATGTCCAAGTGGGCCAATTGCTTTACGCAGACGACGAATGTGCACATCAACCGTGCGATCTTCTACGTAAACATTAGTTCCCCATACATGATCAAGCAGTTGTTCACGGCTATAAACACGCTCTGGGTGAGTCATAAAAAAGTGCAGTAATCTAAATTCGGTTGGCCCCATATCAAGCTCGTTACCTTCTGAGGTAACACGATGCGAAATAGGGTCTAAACGCAGGCCATGTACTTCAATAGCTTCTTCTAATGAGGTTGGCGATACACGGCGAATAACCGCTTTAATACGCGCCATAAGCTCTTTAGGAGAAAACGGCTTAGTTACGTAATCGTCAGCACCTACTTCAAGACCGCGTACTTTGTCTTCTTCTTCGCCACGGGCTGTAAGCATAATAATTGGGATTTGACGGGTGTGTTCGTTTTGCTTAAACTTTTTAGCAATTTGAATACCGCTTCCACCTGGTAACATCCAATCAAGTAAAACCATATCTGGGTAAGGTTCAACCATAGCTGCAATAGCAGAGTCGTAATCTTCTGCTTCAATTGCTTGAAATCCATTTTGCTCTAAAACAAAAACCAACATCTCCCTGATAGGAGCTTCGTCATCTACGACTAGTACTTTACGTGACATTCCAATTTATCTCTTACGCTATCGAATTAGTTTTCATTATTATGACTAAGTATGACATTTTTATGAAAGTGTAACGTGTAAATTAAAATGGTGGTAAAAAAAACACAAATTAGTGACAAAAAACCTCATTAACGTCATATTTTTAAAACCTTTTTAATATTTAACGTAATAATAAGAGATTTACGATAAATTTATAAAATAGCTAATTTTTGAAATTATCTGCTTTTTGTCGCTAGTTGAATCATTAAATAATATAAAATTAGCTGGGATCATTGTTTTACTAACCAAGACATTTTTACAGATCGATCGTTTAAAAGCAGCTTTAAAGCCATTTTAAAATTAATAAACCCGCCTGTGTAACAATCAATACGTTTATAAAATAGATCTAAATTTTACTAAGCCCCAAATAAAGGATCAGATTTTTACCAAGCCGATCCACTCTCAGATCAGAGTTGTACCTAGTCAAAGCCATAAGTTGTTGATTGTTTATACAAATAAATAACGATCAAATTATCTCAGAGCCTAAAATAGCGAAAAAGTGTATTTGGCTTAGTAAAGTAATGATCCGAAAAGGCTGTGTTAGTAAATGCGTGATCCCAAAGTACGGCGTTGATAGTACAGCGATCTGATCAATAGAAGCCGTAACCTGCAATATAAAAAGGGCTGACATTAAAAAAGCCAGCAACAAAGTTACTGGCTTAAATGATCAATTATAAATTGATCTATTATCTAATTTTAGGGTCTAGTTCGCCGCTTAAGTATTTAAGGTGCATTTCATCAAGTGAAATTGGCTTAATTTTACTAGCCTGACCAGAAGTACCAAACGAGTTATAGCGCGCAACACAAATCTCTGTCATTGCTTTTGTAGCTTCAGCTAGGTATTTACGTGGATCGAAGTTAGATGGGTTAAGCGCCATATGACGGCGAATAGCACCGGTAGATGCTAAACGTAAATCGGTATCAATATTTACCTTACGAACACCAAACTTAATGCCTTCAACAATCTGTTCAACTGGCACACCATAAGTTTCTGGAATTTCGCCACCGTACTGATTAATAATTTCTAACCACTCTTGAGGAACTGAAGATGAACCATGCATCACTAAATGCGTGTTAGGAATACGTGCATGAATCGCTTTAATGCGGTCAATCGCTAAAATGTCATCTGTTGGTGGGCGAGTAAATTTATAAGCTCCATGCGAAGTACCACATGCAATTGCAAGTGCATCAACATGTGTTTTATTTACAAAGTCAGCCGCTTCTTCAGGGTCTGTTAGCATTTGCTCAGTGGTTAGTATACCTTCTGCGCCAACACCATCTTCTTCGCCAGCTTCACCTGTTTCAAGTGAACCAAGTACACCTAACTCGCCTTCAACCGATACGCCACAAGCATGCGCCATAGCAACAGTTTCGCGCGTTACTTCTACATTGTATTCGTAGCTTGAAGGAGTTTTGCCGTCGCTCATTAACGAGCCATCCATCATTACTGATGAAAAACCAAGCTGAATTGAACGCTGACATACACCTGGCGATGTGCCGTGATCTTGGTGCATAACAACGGGAATATGTGGCCATTCTTCAACGGCTGCTAAAATCATATGACGAATAAATGGAGCACCAGCATAAGCACGTGCGCCAGCTGATCCCTGAACTATTACTGGGCTGTTTGTTTTGTCAGCCGCTTCCATTATTGCGCGCATTTGCTCTTGATTGTTAACGTTAAAAGCAGGTACGCCGTAACCATGCTCTGCTGCATGATCTAAAAGTTGTCGCATACTGATTAAAGCCATTGGGTATTCTCCAATTTATCGACAGTAGTTCCCTACCATCTAGTTTGAACGGATGTGTTAGTTTGGCGTTATAACAACGCCACGAAAAACCACTGCTTTGCAGTAATATTCCGTCTAAATTAACTATTAAATTAGGGTGAGAGGTATTTAATAATTAATTGTCGGTAAGGGCTATTACCCCCTCACCTTACGCTACTAAAATTACTTAGCGCGCGACTCTAGCATTTCAACTGCTGGAAGTTTTTTGCCTTCTAAAAACTCTAAGAACGCACCACCACCAGTAGAAATATAAGAAACTTTATCGGCAATGCCGTATTTATCAATTGCGGCTAAGGTATCACCACCACCAGCAATTGAAAACGCATTTGAGTTAGCAATTGCTTGTGCAATAGCACGTGTGCCATTACCAAATTGGTCAAACTCGAACACGCCAACAGGGCCATTCCATACAACAGTGCCCGCATTTGCAATAATTTTTGCAAGCTTGCTCGCTGTATCAGGACCAATATCAAAAATCATATCGTCGCTTGTTACTTCGCTTACATCTTTAAGCGTAGCTACAGCAGATTCAGAAAACTCATTACCAACAACTACGTCAGTCGGTACCGGAATTTCACCATTATTAGCAATCGCTGCTGCACATAAGCGGTTAGCTTCATCCATTAAATCTGGTTCGTAAAGCGATTTACCAACTGGGCTACCTGATGCAGCAATAAAGGTATTTGCAATACCGCCACCGGTAACTAATTGGTCAACAATTTTAGAAAGTGAATCTAAAACGGTTAGCTTAGTTGAAACTTTAGAACCACCAACAATCGCCACTAATGGACGAGCTGGGTTATCAAGTGCTTTGCCTAACGCTTCTAGTTCAGCTGATAACAATGGACCTGCACATGCCACATCAGCAAATAAGCCAACGCCATGCGTAGATGCTTGCGCACGGTGAGCCGTACCAAATGCATCCATTACATATACATCACACAGTGCTGCAAGTTGCTTAGATAACGCTTCGTCGTTTTTCTTCTCGCCTTTGTTAAAGCGCACATTTTCAAAAACAACCACTTCGTTATCAGCAATATCAACACCGTTTAGATAATCTTTTTCTAAACGTACAGTTTGCTCAAGGGCATCGTTTAAGTAATCAGCGACAGGTGCTAGCGAAAACGCTTCATCATATTCCCCTTCCGTAGGACGGCCAATGTGTGACATAACCATTACTTTAGCACCCATCTCAAGCGCTAATTTAATAGTAGGTAGTGCTGCACGAATACGCGCATCTGACGTCACTTTACCTGCTTTAACTGGTACATTTAAATCTTCACGAATTAATACGCGTTTGCCGTTTAAATCTAAATCTGCCATTTTTATGACCGACATGAACATCTCCTTAGTTAACGATACTGAACCTGAAAAATACGTTTAAAATTATTATATTAATAAATTACTTATTCACTGCCATCATAGCACGCGCTGTGTCGAGCATACGATTAGCAAAACCCCATTCGTTATCACACCATACTAATAACTTTATCAGTCGTTTGTGACTAACACGTGTTTGTGTGCCATCAATAATACAAGAATGTGGGTCGTGATTAAAATCAACCGACACAAGCGGCTCTTCGGTATAACTTAAAATACCTTCTAAGCGGTCTTTTGCTTGTGCTTTAAGTGCGTTATTTACTGCGTTTAAATCTACATCGGTATTAACCGTTACACTTAAATCCATTGCCGTGACATTTATAGTCGGTACACGTACGGCGATGGCTTCAAAACGGCCTTTAAATTTAGGTAAAATACGGTCTATACCACGGGCGAGCTTTGTATCAACTGGAATAATTGATTGGCTTGCAGCGCGAGTACGGCGTAAATCATGATGATAACCATCAATCACTTGTTGATCGTTCATCGACGCATGAATAGTTGTAATAGCGCCCGACTCAATACCAAATGCATCATCTAATACTTTAATAACCGGCACAACACAGTTAGTTGTACACGAGCCGTTAGACACAATTGTGTGTTCGTTTTTAAGCTCATCGTCGTTAATGCCATACACAATCGTAGCATCAACATCGTTATCGGCCGGATGCGAAAACAACACCTTTTTAGCGCCTGCGGTAATATGTAACTGCGCATGTTCACGCGAGTGATAAACACCCGTACATTCAAGTACAACGTCTACATCGAGCGTTTGCCAAGGTAATTCAATTGGGTTTTCTTCACAAAAAAGTGCAATGGTATCGCCTGCAACACTAATGGTGTCTTCACCAAGTTTTACAGGAAAAGAAAAACGACCATGGGATGTGTCGTATTTTAATAAATGAGCAATAGCTTCAGGATCAGCAAGTTCGTTAATCGCAACAATTTTTATATCGTCGCTCAAACCAGACTCGTATAACGCGCGGACAATATTTCGACCAATACGACCAAAACCATTAATTGCAAGTTTGATTGCCATGAAATATAAAATCCACTCTTTTAGCGTGCAGATAAAGGCAATACGCCTTTTAGATGGCTGTATTGTAATCGACCTTGAGTATGATTATAAGAGGGTAGCATTAGAAACTTTAAATTAAGAGTAAAGAGCTTACGCGTTGCAAGCTCTTTAATGGCTCTGGGCTTTTAGATTAAGCCTTGTAAATTAAGCTTTTTAAACTAGTTTTTTTAATGCATTAATTATATCTTCTGGCTCAGAGCGAGTACGGTAATCAACATCAACATAGCGCCAAGTCACTTTACCTTGTTTATCTAAAACAAAGGTGGCAGGAATAGGTAAAATACTGCCATTTCCGTTATTCAGCGACTCTAAATCTAGGCCTCGGTCTACTCGCATATGCTCTAGTAAAAATGTAGGTACTTGCCATGCTACGCCGTAGCTTGCTGCTACATCCGCATTTTGATCCGACAGTACTACAAAATCCATTTTACTTATTTCGTTTTCGCTCATTGAGCCATCGGGTACTTGCGGGCTAATAGCCACCAGCTGCGCACCTAAAGCATGAATTTCAGGTAAACGTGACTGCAGTGCTTTCAGTTGTAAATTACAGTACGGACACCAACTACCACGATAAAAAGTAATAACCACAGGGCCTTGTGCAAGTAACTCGGTTAACTGCACCGATTGACCATGTTGATTTGGTAACTCAAAACTTGGTGCGCTTTGGTTTAAATCAAGTGCATTAGCACCTTGCTGAAACGCTTTTGCTTGTGCAATCGTTTCATCAACACCTTTCATAAAATCAGGATTACCTTTACGCCCTGCGGCTATTTTTGCCTCAGTTTGTGCTTTTAACGTGTTATTTTCATCGCTCATAATATGGCTACCTTCAAATTAATCAAAAACTTAAAGCCAGCTTACATTATGAAAATGTATTTGAAATGAAAATTTTAACTTATTCATTTACTTCTAAATCAAACACCACGTTTATTGATGATTTAAATGTAATAGTTTCTTGCAGGTATCTACCTTGCTCAAATGGATTTCTAGTAACTTTAGAACCGGTTACAACTATTCTCTCAAAATTATCTGCGCCATAACCATAACTTGAACGGTTAGAATTTGAATTAATGCTGTAAATTTTTCCAAGCTCTGCGCCAAATGCTTTAGCAAGCTTACCCCCTTTAACTATAGCGTTATCTATTGCGCCTTGTGTTGCTTCAGCTTCTAACTGCGCGGCTTTTGAAGACATAAGCTCAATATTCGTCAGTTCATTAATTTTTACACTTAATGCAAAATCGATAAAATCATTCAACTTTTCAATATTTCTTAATGTTACTTTAAGTGTTCTTGTTGCTACATATCCTGCATTAATTGCTGTACCGCTCTCGACATTAAACTTGTCGTCATCATTGTAAGTTAACAGGCTTGTAGCAGAAACATCCGTCTCCTTAACACCGTACTTGCTTAATCCTTTAAGTAACAAATTTACTCGGTCATCAACATCACGTTTTGCATCAAGTGATTTGTCTTTAAAGCTTATTACTTCAAAAGAAATCTTAGCCATATCGGGCTTTGCTAATACCTCAGCAGTACCCTGCACTGCAATATGGCGATTAGCAGGTAAGCTTGAATTAGCAAAAGTGATGAGTGGGAATAAGGTTAAGAAAATGGCAGTAATGAGTTTCATATTCGTTCCTTGGAGTAATTAGCTAAATAATGACTACGTAACTGTACCTATAGTCATACGGATAACAATAAAAGTAAACTGCTCTTTATTGTAGGCGGGAGTTTATCTCGCGCGGCATAAAGCCCCGCCTACAGCTAACCTACGTCAACTCAGCTACTTTTAGCTCTTTGCCACAGCTTATTTGATGACACTGGGCTAGCAGTAACTCAGCGGTTGCTTGTGCATCAGTCAGTGCATGATGGCAATGATAGCTTGGTAACTCATAACGTGTGCGGCATGCATTAAGGGTTAAATCATCTTGTTTTATTTCAGTTGAATGATGGAGTAAGCGCTTTTGCTCAATATGCAGTGTGTCGAGTATCAGTTTAGGCCGTATTGTTATATTGGCATTTTTAAGCGCTATTTTTAAAAACCCCCAATCGAGCATGGCATTATGAAACACTAAAATACAGTCGCTAAAATGGCAGCTCAATTGCGTTAATATACTGCACAAGCTCTGTCCTTTTGTTATAGCATCATCGCTAATTCCATGAAAAACAGGACTTTGCTCAAGGCTTTTTACGTCCTTATTTATAAGGTGCTGCGACTCGCTCATTTTTATACATTGGTTATCTATTATCACCCACGCTACCGATACAATTTCGTGCTGTTTTGCATCAAGGCCAGTGAGCTCTAAATCAATCACCAAATAACGTTGTTGTAAGGCATTTTTACCTAGTAATTTACGGCGCTTTAAATACCGAGTGAGCAGCTTTTTTACCATGTTAGTAATCCATCGTTATAAACTGCCGCGAGCAAACTTAAACGCGGCGGCTTGCTGCGCTTGTTTAACAAGGTAAAACGCTTCTTTTAGTTGATGGCGCTCTAGTGAGTTTAATTTATTAGGATTAATACAATTACTCGGTAAGCCCTCTTCGTTTATTTGTGTACTCAAGCGAAGCTGCGTTAAGAACCGCCAGCAGTCTTTTAGGTTGTATATATCTTCTTTGCTGATCAGTTTATGTTTTAGTAGTGCGTCCAACCGCTCTTGCGTGTTGGCGCGCCTAATACCCGCTTTTAAAGCGTATAACCGCACTATGTCATTTATAATTACGACGCCGCGTTTTTTTAAATCTATGTATTTATTATTTTGATCTGTTTTTTCGGTTTTAAATTTATTAAATAAACCAATTGGCACGCTGTTGCTGCTTATGTCGGTTGCCATTGCGGCATAGAATAAATCATTACGTGATATACGAATTAGTTGCTCGCAAAAAGCCGTGTATAAAGCGTTTGAACCTTCAATAAATCGCAGGTCAAAAAATATCTTACAGTTAAGCATTGCATTGGGTGTGGGGCTTTTTATCCATTTAAAAAAGCGCTCGCTCCAGTCGTTTACGCTCATACGGCACTCATCGCTGCTTGCCATAATATTACCTGGGCAACGCCTAATGCCGCACTCAACTAAGTTTTCACATACAAACTCTCCCATGCTTTTAAAGTAAGCGTGTTGCTCGGTGGTTAAGTCGTTAGGGAGTAATAAGCCGTTGTCTTGATCTGAATGCAGGGTTTGTTCTTCGCGTGCTTGCGAGCCAAAGCAAATAAAACTAAAGCTGGTTGGCGCTGCGCCATGCTCTTCTTGAAATAAGTGAATAAGGCGCGATGTAAGCGCATCGGTTAAACCACTGAGTAATTTACCAATTAGCGATATGTCGTCAATGTTGTACGAAAAACCACGCAAAAGTTCGGGAATTTCTTTAGCGTAGCGTTTTAAATCAGTAACAGTATGCGCTTTATATATGCGCCCAATAAGCTGTACGGGGTCGCTTTTTTGTTGGCGTAGTAAATCGGTGCTGGTTATCATCCCTATAGGGTTATGGTTTTCGTCAAGCACGGGTAAATGATGAATATTGTATTTAAGCATTAAGTGCAGCGCCGAAAACACCCTGTTATTTTCAAATATAAACTTAGGTTTGGCGGTCATAATACTGCTTACTGCGTCTTGTGGATCTACCTCGTCGGCAAGTACTCGGTTTCGTAAATCGCGGTCGGTTACCACCCCGACTAAGTGCGCGTGCTGCGTTATCATTATTGACGATACGCCATGCTCTTTCATTTTTTTAGCGCTTTGCCTAATACTTGCATCGGGCGAAAGCGTAATGGCGGTGCGGGTCATCAGCTCTGATATTTTACGTTCAGACCAACTATCATTTTTACTTTTATAATGCGATGACAGCAACCGGTTAGCATGAGCGCGTACAAAGTATTGCTCAAACGATTTATATTCTCTGCGTAAAAAATCAAAGTGCGTTTGAGAGAGCATATACACTATGCCCTCTTTTTGTACTTCCAACCTATTTTGAATTGCCTCACCGGTTAACAGCGACGGAAAACCAAAATAGTCACCTTGCGCTAAGCGTGTAACAACATCACCCTTACCATCAACTAGGTCATACAAACCAGAGCGAATTAAAAACAGTTTAGGGTTTTCACTTTGTAACCACTGAGTTTGGTTTTCGCGGGTGAGGTAAATAATATCAAGATGATTTACAAAATATTCGCATGCGCTGCTATCAAGCATAGTAAAAGGCGCTTGCAAACAAACGTATTGGGCTATTTCTTGTTGTTCTACACTCATTGTATTCGCTCTTTAAATGGTGATGTACCAATCTAATGTACTTATTTATTAAACAAATAAAAAGCCCGACTAAAGTCGGGCTTTTGGTGCTTTATGTTTTCTAAACTATATCTATAAATTATAGCCTAGTGGTCGTGTGCTTCTGCAGACCCTTTTGGGTTACGAATGCTTTCAACCATTTCTTGAATTTCAACCGGTGTAGGTTTAGTAAACTTAAGAACAATTGCAGCAACTGCAAAGTTAATAATCATACCAATTAAGCCAATACCTTCAGGCGAAATACCTAAGAACCAGTTTTCAGGGCTGTTTAGCTCTGGGCTAACAAACTTGAAGAAGATGATATACGCAGCGGTAAAGCCAATACCCGTTACCATGCCTGCAATGGCGCCTTCGCGGTTCATTGTTTTAGAGAATATACCCATAATAATTGCTGGGAAGAAACTCGCTGCCGCCAAGCCGAATGCAAATGCCACTACCGATGCCACAAACCCAGGCGGGTTAATACCAAAGTACGCGGAGATAACAATAGCGACCATGGCTGCCAACCTCGCTGCAAGTAACTCTTGCTTGTCGGTAATATCGGGCTTGAGAGTTCGCTTGAGTAAATCGTGCGAAACGGAGGTCGAAATAACCAGTAGTAAACCTGCTGTTGTAGAAAGTGCAGCGGCAATACCACCAGCAGCTACAAGTGCAATTACCCATGCTGGTAAGTTAGCAATCTCTGGATTTGCTAATACCATAATGTCGCGGTCTACGTTTACTTCGTTAGCACTGTTCGGATCGGTGATTTTACCCGCCGTGTAGAACATTTTGCCATCGCCGTTTTTATCATCAAATGTAATTAAACCTGTGCGTTCCCAGTTTTTAATCCATCCTGGTGCTTCTGCGTAAGCTGTACCGCTACCGTCTTTACCATTAATAGTATCAACCATGTTTACGCGAGCAAAGGCTGCAACCGCAGGTGCTGTAGTATAAACAATCGCGATGAACACAAGTGTCCATGCTGCAGAAATACGCGTGTCTTTTACGCGAGGTACAGTGAAAAAGCGAACAATTACATGTGGTAAACCAGCAGTACCTACCATTAACGCGCCAGTAATAGCGAACACGTCAATCATGCTCTTAGAGCCTTCGGTATATTGCGCAAAACCAAGTTCAGCGCTTAAGCCGTCTAGTTTATCAAGTACGTACACGCCATCGCTGCCAATTAATGTGGCACCAAAACCGGTTTGTGGGAAGAAATGACCCGTCATCATCATCGAGATAAAAATGGCTGGTACAAGGTAGGCAAATACAAGTACACAATACTGCGCTACTTGTGTGTAGGTAATGCCTTTCATGCCGCCAAGTACCGCATAAAAGAATACAATCACCATACCAATGTAAACACCGGTTTCAATTTCTACTTCTAAAAAGCGTGAAAATACGACGCCTACGCCACGCATTTGCCCTGCAATGTAAGTAAAACAAATGAATATGGCACATACAATTGCCACTAAACGCGCGGTGCGTGAGTAGTAACGGTCGCCAATAAAGTCTGGCACAGTAAACTTGCCGAATTTACGTAAGTAAGGCGCTAAACACATGGCTAATAGTACATAACCACCTGTCCACCCCATTAAGTAAACGCTGCCATCGTAACCTGCAAACGAAATAATACCCGCCATTGAAATAAACGACGCGGCACTCATCCAATCAGCAGCCGTTGCCATACCATTAGCAAGAGGAGGTACGCCGCCGCCTGCTACATAAAACTCTTTAGTTGAACCCGCACGGGCCCAAATTGCTATGCCGATATAAAGCGCAAAGCTTAAACCAACAATTATAAACGTGAGTGTTTGAACATCCATTGCTTAGCTCCTATTCGTCTACGCCGTATTTTTTATCTAACGTATTCATTTTGAAAACGTACACAAAAATCAAAGCAACAAAGGTATAAATCGCGCCTTGCTGGGCGAACCAGAAGCCAAGTTTAAACCCAAAAAAACGCACTTCATTAAGTACATCAACCAGTAATATGCCAAAGCCGAAAGACACGATAAACCACACTGCTAATAGTTTAAATAACAGCGAAATGTTTTCTGCCCAATAAGCTTTTGCTTGTTCTTCATCTTTAAAAGCCATTTTTGTTTTCCCCTTTAAGCACCGCAATATCGCGATGAGTGGTTTTTTATCTTCGCTTACCAATTTAGCAACGCTGGTTACATATTGAATTGAGACCATAGTCGTAACAGCTTGTTAACGTTTACGTAAACTGTATTTATCATTCAAACGTATTTTATACATTTTCATTTTATTTCAATTGGTTAGCTTAATTTTTTGAATTGGCTTTACTATTAAATTGGTAAGTTGGTTATTAATGCGACATTAGTCTAATGCTTGAGATGATTTTATTTTTGTTATTAATATTCAATAAGATAGAAATAAAATGAAAGTTTTATTTTAAATTCAAGCCTCACACTTAACCTCAGTTCTGGTATTGTGTTAATCCCTCATAGGGTTGAGGGACTATTTAAAATAATAAGGTTTAATAACAACATGACTGCCGTACTCATTATTGTTGCTTTAAGTTATATAGGTGTGCTGTTTTGGCTCGCCAATTGGGGCGATAAAACAACCCCTTTGGCGAAGCGTATTAGCCATCACCCTTTTGTGTATTCACTCTCACTTGGGATTTACTGTACCTCTTGGACTTACTACGGCTCAGTGGGTACAGCCGCCACCAGCAGTTGGAGTTATTTGCCAATATTATTGGGCCCTGCGCTGCTGTTTTTATTCGGCCAAGGGTTTTTACGTAAGCTGGTACTGGTAAGCAAAAAACAAAACATAACCACTATTGCTGACTTTATTTCAGCTCGTTACGGCAAACGCCAAACTACCGCTATTATGGTTACTGTAATCGCCTTACTGGCGACTATTCCCTACATTGCACTGCAATTAAAAGCGCTTAGTACCAGCTTTTTACTTTTGCAAAACAGTAATAAAATATCAGGCGATATGCTCGCGCTTTCTGCCACATTAATTATGGCCTTATTTGCAATATTTTTTGGTACCCGCAAAGTGGATGTAACAGAGTATCGCTCTGGGTTAATGCTTGCTGTCGCGTTTGAATCGATGATTAAACTTATTGCACTTATTGCTGTAGCAGGCCTTGCTGTTTACACCTTATTTAATATGCCAGAGCCTACTTCAAATAAAGTAACCGAGTCGATTTGGGCTCATTGGAGCGACTTTAACTTTTTTAGTTTTAACTTTATTGGCCAGTCTTTAATGGCTGCGGCGGCTATTATATGTTTACCACGCCAGTTCCATGTAACCGTGGTCGACAATCAAAACAAACGCCACTTACTTACCGCTCGCTGGGCTTTCCCGCTGTATTTACTATTAACTGCCGCAATGATTTTACCTATTGCGACTGCGGCAATTCATCCTGAAATTGGCAGCGGCTATTCACCCGACAGCTTTGTACTTGCCCTACCGTTAATTAACGACAACGCCTTTTTAACTACCTTTGTATTTATAGGTGGTTTATCGGCCGCCACCGCAATGATAGTGGTAGCAACGCTTACATTAAGCACGATGATTTCAAATGATGTGGTATTACCCCTAATGCTACGTCGTAAATTTAAACGCAACTTAATTACTACCAGTTATAAGTCTCGAATTTTACTTGTAAGGCGCTTTGCTATTGCAGGCATATTAATTTTGGCCTATTTCTATCAACAATGGTTTGGCCATAGCAGCGCGCTGGCAAGTATGGGCTTAGTTGCTTTTTCACTTGTTACTCAATTATTACCCGCTATTGTGGGCGGTTTATACTGGCGAAAAGGCCATGCTTATGGGGTTTATGCAGGTTTAGTAGCGGGCTTTATTTGCTGGGTACTATTTTTAATGCTGCCAATACTCGATGCCGGAGCAACGCTTGATAGCGAGCTACAACAAACGCTTATAACGCGTGGAACCTTGATAGCTTTGTTTGCCAATATTGGGTGTTATATTAGTTTTTCACTTGGGGCTGAGGAGCGCTTAATTGATAAGATTCAGGCAGCTGCTTTTGTTAACCCTAAAGATCAGGCTATTTTATCAAGGCGCTTAAATAAAGACGTAAAAGCCACTGTTTACGACTTTAAAATACTACTACAAACCTTTTTAGGTATTCAGCGCAGCCAACAAGTATTGGCGCATTACGCACTCGCCCATCACTTAAGCGATAACAACGCACACCCAGAGCCTGAATTTATAGCCTACTGCGAACGCGCGTTAACAGGCGTGCTGGGCGCATCTTCCGCACAAGCATTAATACATACGGTATCGTCGGGTAAGCGTATGGCGTTTGAAGAAGTTGTAAACTTTTTTGACGAAACCACACAAGCGTTGCAATTTAATCAAAATCTGTTATTTACCTCACTCGAAAATTTAAGCCATGGTATTTCAGTTGTCGATAAAGATTTAAAGCTAGTAGCTTGGAATAAACGCTACAGCGAAATGTTTGGCTATCCTGAAGGATTTTTAGAAGTAGGCCAACCCATAGAAGATATTATTAGATACAACGCTAACCGTGGTGAATGTGGCCCTGGCGAAATAGAACGCCAAGTAGAAAAACGTGTGCAGCATTTAAAATACGGCAGCTCGCATCACTTTATTCGCCACCGTCGTAATGGCCAAGTATACGAAATGATTGGTAATCCGCTGCCCGATGGCGGATTTGTTACCAGCTTTTCGGATATTACCAATCACATAAGTACGCAAAATGCGCTTGAAGAAGTAAACATGGATCTTGAAAACCGCATAGAAGCGCGAACTCAAGAAGTGCAAACCATTAATAGAGACTTACAAGCTCAAATAGATAGCCGTGTACAAACCGAGCAAGCACTTACTTTAGCCAAACGAGAAGCTGAGCAAGCCAACGACAGTAAAACGCGCTTTCTAGCACTGGCGAGCCACGACATTTTACAGCCGTTAAACGCAGCACGTTTATACCTTGCTGCCATTGACGAAAAGCAACTCGACAGCACTAACCAAAACAGCTTTGAAAAATTAGGCGACAGTCTCGATTCAACCGTGCATTTAATGTCGGCACTACTTGAAATAGCCAAGCTAGAACAAGGCGCTATGACCCCAACTCCTCGCCACTTTTATATTGAAGATATTTTAGCGCCATTGCAAAGTGAATACGCTATTTTATCAAGTGATAAAGGCCTTAAGCTTAGTGTGCGTTCTAACCAGCAAATTGTGCATAGCGATATAACCTATTTGCGCCGAATTATTCAAAACTTGGTCTCTAATGCAGTTAAATACACCGATAATGGCCGTGTATTAATTGCCTGTAGGAACCGAAAGCACAATTTACGAATAGAAGTATGGGATACAGGCCCTGGTATTAGCGAAGTAGAGCAAGCTAAAATATTTAACGACTTTTACCGTGTTGAGTCGGGCGATAACAAAGGCGTAGGCTTAGGCTTAGGTGTTGTAAAACGTATGGCTGACTTATTAAGTTTGCCGCTTGATGTGCATTCTGAGCCAAATAAAGGTAGCCGTTTTAGCATTGAGGTACCTTATGGTGACGAGCCGTTTGTACAACAAAAAAGTACGACAAACAGCCTAATAGAAAACCGTGCAGCAATTAATATTGTTGCCGTAGACGACGACCCTGAAAACCTAGCTGCAATGGCAAGCTTACTTAAAAAGTGGCAAGCTAATTACACGCTATTTGATAATGTAAATAATGTACTGGCGCATGCTAAAGAAAACGGTGCACCCGATGTTATTTTAATGGACTACCAATTAGGCAATGACTGCGATGGCATAACGCTAATTAAAACCCTGCGCGAAATTTGGCAAAGCCAAGTACCCGCTATTTTAATTACCGCAGTACGCGACACCGAGCTTAAACAAGAAACCAAAGCCGCTAATATTCATTATTTAAGTAAACCAATTAAACCGGGCAAACTAAAGGCACTGCTTAATCACAGTACATAGTCATCTAGTTAAAAGTATTCTAGTAAAAAGTGCTCTAGTTAAAAGCTATCAAGTAATAGCGTAAAACAAAAAGCCCAGTATCTTCACTGGGCTTTGCTTTATAAAGTATTCATAAAGTTAAACTGGATTTACTCGGCTTCTAAGCTTTTGGAACAACCAACTTAACCCCACCAACGAAAGCCCTAATCCAATAAACGAAAGCGCTTTAAGTAAGCCCTCCAAGTTAGCCATATCAATTAAAAACACTTTAACAATAACTGCAGCTAGTAAGCCTAAGCCTACTTTTTGTATTAATAATTGATTTTTTAAATGACCAAAAATAACAGTACCCGCACCCAATACTAACCAAATAATAGAGTAGCTATAGAGCTCTGCATTGCTCGCCCCTTTTGATAAGTAAATATAAGGCCCTTGCCAGTATTGGCGAATAAAGCTGTTTATTGCCAATAATATAAACCCACCTGCAACGGCCAATATAAATGGCGTAGCTTTAGCGTTTATTGGTTTTACAAGCTTGGCCAGCCAAAGCGTTAATCCTGCAGGTACTAACCACAATAGTAATAACCAGTTAAATATTGGCAGCTCACCTATGTAAAGTGATTCAAATAATGGGTTGTCGTCAAGCAGTGTTTTAATAGCAAAAAGCCCTGCTAACCCTACAAGTGCAAAGCCCGCCACTTGGTATAACTTAGCTAAAGTACCGGCAAGTTTTGCTCTGTGTAAATACACACACCCTAATGCCAGCCAGTTACAGGTAAGGAGTATTTGTTCGTAAAAGTTAAGTGAATCAAATTGCGGATAATGCCCTACTAACTGATAACTTGTTTCGGTTGTAATAAAAAGCGCTAAACAATGAAGGGCTGCACCTTCCAGCCATATTTTAAGTTTTGATGAGTCAAAGCACTTAGCTGCGGCAAAAAATAACGCGATACATAACGGATAAACCACAATACTCCAATGCAAACCAAATACCGTAAGTGCATCGTAACTTGGCGTCCAAGGTGAAAGCGTTAAGCGCAGTAATAACACAGCAACCAAGGCTTTTATAGGCCAATGCGGCATAGGCACGTTATAGCGCTTAATAAGTACGCTTATAAGTAACACTTGCACAGCAAGAGCAATGGTTAAGCCGCTGTCACTTAGTAGCATGGTAATTGCTAACGTAATATTGGCATTAGCCCCTACCCAGTAGGTAAAACGCTGAAAAAGCGTTGTATTATGCTGCGCACACTTTATTAAAATAGCCGCCACTACAAACAATACAACGGCCCAAAGTGGATATGCAGTACTTAACGAAGAATTAGGAATAAGCGTATATAAAGTCGCTATCATTACAAATAAACTAAATGCCCCCGTAATATGAAACGCTAAACGCTTAATCTGTTTTTTACCGTAATAAAGCCCAAAAGTGGTAAGTAACAATCCGAGTAATAAACCCAAACCGTATTCATTTTTGAATATAAAGAGCGCATCATCAAATAGGTTTGGCGAAAGGTGCGTGCGCTCAGCACTTATAACCAATAGCGCTGCACTTGCTAATGCTACTGCTTGCCAAATATCCCAGCGGCTATTTTTAAGGACTAAAAATAACATTAGTACAATACTCAACACACCGATTGTTTGCCACTGCATATCAAAGTGACTTATTAGCATGGTAAATAATAAGGGCGCTATAAAGGCGAGTAATAATGCATGATCTGGAAGCACTTTAATTAAGCGTTTTAAACTGTGTGGGCGGTGCTCTATAACATTCAATTTTAAGCCCAATCGCGGTATAGCAATTAACCCAATAATACTCAGTAGAGCAAACGTTCCCATTAACCAAACGGTATTAACTTTAAGTAGCGTAAAACCAACTAAATACCAGCCAATGTGCCCAGCCCATAGTAAATACCATAGCCAAATACGTTGTACTTTATGTGCAACTAACGCGGCTGACAAACTTACAAAGCCAACATACATAAATAATGCAAACAAGTTACCACTGCCAGTGCTAACCCATATTGGTACACTATAAGCGCCAATAATACCTAGTACAGCCAATAATGGGCCGAGCCTAAGCGCCATTGCACTTGCGCTAATTGCAATAGCTGCCAGTGCAAAAAATGCCACGGTAGAGCTAAGCATATCGTAGCTACTGTAAGCTAAAAGCGTTAAAGCAAAACAGGTAATAAACCCGCCGCTTGCAAGCGCTGCGGGTATGTAATTATTAAAGCCTTCAAATACAATGCGTTTATGGTGTAAATAAGCCGCGGCTGCAATTAGGCCAAGCCCAAATAAGCCGCCTAAACTCAGCCTCATTACAGGCGATAGTAACCCCGCTTCTAGGCTATATTTAGCTAAAAATATGCCCCCAAACGCAAGCGCTATTGCGCCTATCCAGGTCATCCAGTTCTCTTCAAACCCTGCACGTAATTTATTAAATAGTAATTCTATGGCTGATGCTTCAGCTGGTTTGGCTTTTTTAGGAGGCGCTGATGGCTGATTTATTACAGGTGGCGACAAGTTTTGGGACGTTAAGTTTGGCTGTGCTTTATGAGCAATAGGCTCTGATCTTGAAAGCGCTGCCTGAGCCGTAGATGCTTCACTTTGAGGTTCTCTTTGCGATATCGATTTATGTGTTTGTAGATGTGTTATTTTGGCTCTTAAAACAGCCACTTCTTGTTTTAATCCATTTAACTGCACTAGCGCTATTAAGCCGCAAATAGCACCGGCAACTACAACCAGTATTACTATGACGGCTAACCCAACTAAATCATCCATGGCACACTCTTATTAATTATTATGCCCTGAGTGTACCTAATTATTAATGAGTAGGTAAATTTTGTTCAATAAAAAAGCCTAAGTACTTAAAGTGCTTAGGCTTTATGCTACTTAATATGTTTAGATTTATTCAACACTATCGGTAATAGTGCGCTCTAGGGTCATTTTATAACCTGAGCTTGTTGTTTCATCATGCTCTAAAATCAATATGTAGTTACCCTCTTGTGTAAAGTCCATATCGCTTTGCTGAATAAGCACAATTTGCTGGCCATTATCTTCATATACAACATAAACCGTGTAAATTTCGTTATCTACAACCTGCTCTTCTTGGTCATACTTATCTAGGCCATCGACTACGTTACTGGTGTCGTCTACCGTTTCGCCGTTAAGTGTAAAGTACACATCAACATCTGAAACCGACTGCCCTGCGTAGCTTTCAATTAGGTTTACAACCGATACCGTATGGCTGTAACTACTTGGTGTTAGGTTTTCTTCAACGCTCAACATACGTAAACCGTTATCAACGTCGTTATAAAAAATACCCACCGCACTTTGCTCACGCTCTAGCGTCATTAAAAAGTTATCAGCTAGTTTTGTACCTTCTTCGTCGTACATCGCTACGCTGTAACTATTAGGCGAAAGTTCAACATAATCGGTATAAGAGTCACTAGCGACTATATTTGTTGTGTTTACAGTTGTACCGCGTGTAGCAGAAAAGCTCACTGGCGAGTAGTCATCAACCGTATTTATAAAACGTAATTGCCCCAGGGCAGATTGATGTTTAAGCTCAGTAACGTAGTTGTTATCGGTTACTACATCAAGCGTAATACCGCCTTCTTCTGTAGCGTAACTTGGGCGGATCATTGCTACATAGCTTGCTTCGTCGTATAAATAAACAGATGACGACTCGTACACAACATCACTGCTGCCCGCTTCGGTTATGTAAATAGTGTAATAACCTTCATCAACGCTTTGCAGATCTAACTCACTTAAATATTGAGCCGATGAAAAAAGTGTCGCGCTTTCAAATACGCCATCATCAGTTGCTAAGTAAATATCGTAGTTAGTATCCTCCCCTGCAATATTATAAAACCCTAAGTTAAACTCACCCGTATCGCTTGTAATAGGTACGCTAAGCTCTGTAAATGTAGGCTCATCAAAATTGCCGCTCATTACTACTAACTGTGTTTTGTCACCTTTAATAGAAATTTCTTGGTCGCTAATTGTTATATAGCTGTCGTTAGCATCTAGGTACTCAAAACTTACATCATAAGTGCCTGTGCTGTAGTTATGGCGAGTAGTTACATCGGCAAAATCAGCGCCTGAACGTTCTGTTTCTTCAACAAATAGACGTGTGTATGGGCTGTTATACGAGCCATTATACATTTGAATGTAGCCTGTTGAGCTTGAGCTATCGTCAGAGCCGCAGCCCGACAAAACAGTAATTAGAGTTAAGGGTAATGCAGCTTTTAAAAGGGAGTTGGTCATTAAGGTTATTCCTTATTATTAATATCCCCATTATGACCCAAACATTCTATTTTAATTTCATGATTTACAAAGCATTACCCTCACTGACACTTACTTACGAAAACGTTAAAAAGTGTTATAAATGTGCAAACAATAAGGACGTGTTTTTATATAATTAAGAATGCTTACGAGGCAACTTCAAAACGATCTCGACCATTCTTTTTAGCTAAATATAAAGCTTGGTCGGCGCGTTTCATTACTTTATCTAAAGGCTCATTAGGCATTTGCATTGCAACACCTATACTCACTGTTAAGTGGCGAATATTTTGAACGTTAATAGTATGCGCAATGGTAATTAATTGCTGTGAAAAATCACAAGCTTGCAACATGTTGCTTATAGGTAAGTAGCCACCAAACTCCTCACCACCTAGGCGAGAAAATTTATTATTATGTACAAAAGCATTGTCATATTTGGTTGCTAATTCTTTAAGTACTAAATCACCGACATCGTGACCAAATTCGTCATTAATAGCTTTAAAGTGGTCTATATCGATAATTAAAATAACGTAAGGCGAGTGCTGAGAATTTTTAGCGTGCTGATAAAAATAGCGTCTGTTATGTACCTTCGTTAAATCGTCAATAATTAGCTCACGTGCTAATCGGTTATTAATGCTTTGTACAAAGCGCATCGTTTTAAATAAACCATAAGAAGTTAAAAGCATGCCGCTGGTTCTACATAAGTCTTCAAAATAAACACTTACCCAGTAAGGCTGAACAACTAACTCATCAAGCACATCAGCTGTCGTTCCAACGCTCCAAAGTAATAAACCAAAACTAGAAAAAATATATGCCTGTTTAGATAGCTCAGAACATTGAACCATCCAAAACAGAAATATAATGACAATTAAATTAATAAAATCGGTAGTAAAACCATACACATTGTTTTGTACATTTAAAGGAGGGAAAGTATCTAACGCGTAAGCTGTAAACGTAACGATATAGATCAATAAAGCTAAACTGAAAACTCTATTGATCAAAGGCATTTTATAAAAGTTAGAAAGTTTAACGGTGAGTTTTACTGTTTCAATCATATTAATAGCTAGGTTTTCAGTACTTCATTTAAAAACTATAGCACAATAATAAAAACCCTCGCGAAGATAAAACCCACGATAACACTCAAAGTTACGCTTAAATCAAGACACTAAGTCCCCATAATCCCAACACTAAAATAGTGATGCCAATTATAGCTTTAGTTTTATGTTTACTAATGATTCGCTCAGCTTCATTACCTGCATAATAAACAATAATAGCTAAGCCAAAGTAACGAATAGAACGCGCAATACCTGAGGCTAATAAAAACAGCCAAATAGAGTATTTCGTTGCACCCGCTGCAAGCATCGCTATTTGAAACGGAATAGGCACAATGCCAAGCGTTATAACAAACCAAAAACCTTGATCTTGCATTTGCTGTTTAACGTTTTCAAATTGCTCTGGGCTCGAAAACGTATTAATGATCCAATCACCAACCGCATCAAATAAATAGTAACCCAATGCATAGCCAAAAAGTGCACCTACAATACAACCTAAAGTCGCCATTAACGCGATAAGCCATAGCTTCTCTCTACGTGCTTGCATTAGCGGCACCAGCACTGCCTCAAGCGGAATGGGCACTATAGTTGATTCTAAAAACGACGCTACGGTAATACCGCTAAGCATATGCTTAGAGTCGATAAAGTTACGTGTTTTTTCTTTTAGCTTTTTTTGAATGGCCATAGTAAATCCTTTTCACTTATCAGTAAGAACAAGAGTATTCAATGAGCTAATAATTACATATTTAGGTTAATACACGCTGAAAACACAGTACTAAATTTATCACGCCCTACTGCATTAACAAATTAGTAATATCCATAAGAATATTTTATTATGTGCCCATGCAGTTAGATTCCCTATCACAGTAGTTATTAATTTATGCAAAGTGCGCGTTTTATTCCCTTTAGAAAGCAAGATATTGTTGATATGTGTAGCGAAGAGCTTAAAAGCAGTACACAAAAAACATCGTTTAAACAATTTTGCGATTTACTAGCAAGCCTTATTCATTACGATTATCACTCAACACTTGAGTCACTTAAAAACAACTACGCCCCTTTTGATCCCAACAGTGACACGCGATCGTTAGCGCCAGTATCGGCGGATCAAAAAGCGCAGTGCCAACATGAGTTTGCTAAAGATTTTGCTAAGGTGCTTAATGCCGCTAATTTTGAAGTGATCACCAATGAAGACTTACAAGATGCATTAAACGAAGAGTCACTATTTAAGGTGCGCCTTGAAGTTGAATTTGACGACTTTGAAGAAGTGGTTTTTTATCGCCGTGGCGAGTCGCAACTCACTGAAACCATTACCAGCTTTTGGGGCCTTCGTAAAAAACCGCTGCACTTTACTAATTACGACCGTGTTGCCGTGTTTATTCGCTTTAAAGACAGCGCTTATTTTAAAGCTAAAAATAAAACGCCAATGGGATTTGAGCCAAGCTCAACCATAGTAAAGCTGTTTCAAAATGTGCCAAAGGCCGATCTCGAAATGCTATTTCCTAATAGCGAAGTACGCATGCGCCCTATTGATAAAGCAATTATTGGCTCATCGGCTTTAGTTGGCGGTGCAGTGGTACTTATAACTAAACTTGGCGCATCAATCGTATTATTGCTTGCTCTGTTTGCTTTTTGGGGTGGTTTTAGAAGTGAAGCTGTAGAAATGACCCAACAACATTTTATTACCTTTGCTATTGGCATGGGAGTATTTGGCAGCTTTATTTTTAAAGAATGGAGTAAGTTTAAAAACCGTAAAATTAAATTTATGAAAGCGCTTAGCGATAACCTCTACTTTAAAAACCTTGATAATAACGCGGGTGTTTTTCACACGCTTATAGACGCCGCCGAAGAAGAAGACATAAAAGAAGCCTTACTTGCTTATACTTTTTTATTAAAATCAGAAAGCGGCTTAACCGCCCAAACGCTTGATGAACAAATAGAGCATTGGTTTAAAAGCAAATACCAGTGCAGTCTTGATTTTGAAATTAGCGACGCACTTGAAAAGCTGGTACGTATGCGTTTGGTAACGTGCACTAGTGATGTGTATAGCGCAATCAATTTAGAACACGCAAAAACGATATTAGATGAGCGTTGGGATAATCTTTTTCAATATAATTAATGTAGTATTTTTGCTAAATAATACCCAAATAAAAAAGCAGCTGTAAGTACAGCTGCTTTTTTTATTACATTATCAGTAGCTAGTATTTAAGCTAATTCAGCTTCTGCTTTTTTAGTAAATTTAGAATGTACTAACTTATAAAGCGCAGGCAATATTAACAGTGTCAGTAAAGTTGATGAAATAATCCCGCCAACCACTACTGTCGCGAGAGGTTTTTGCATTTCAGAACCCGTTCCCGAATTAAGCGCCATAGGTATAAAGCCTAAACTTGCCACCAGCGCCGTCATCAGTACTGGGCGCAAGCGCTGTAATGCACCGCTGTGAATTGCATCAAACAAACTTAAACCATCGCTTCGTAACTGCTTTATAAACGACAGCATAACTACGCCGTTTAATACCGCGACACCACTTAGGGCAATAAAGCCGACACCCGCTGATATTGAAAGCGGCATATCGCGCAGCAATAACGCAAGCACACCACCCGTTAATGCCAGTGGCACACCACTAAATATAATCAATGAATCACGAAGCGATCCAAAGGCGCTATACAGTAAGCCAAATATAAGCAGTAAAGTGACCGGCACAACCAACGACAATCGCTTACTTGCTGATTGTAGCTGCTCAAACGTGCCGCCGTATTCAAGCCAATAGCCACTTGGTAAGTTAAGTGATTCATTCATGCTTGCTTGCGCATCACTTACAAAGCTTGCTAAATCGCGCCCTTCCACATTGGCAGTTACCACTACGTTACGTTTACCGCTTTCGCGGTTTATTTGATTAGGCCCTTTTTCAATGCTAATTGTTGCCACTTCGCCAAGCGGTACAAACGCAAGTTCTGGGTTACTATCTTTAGGTAAAGCAACTGGCAAACGAGCAAGTGCTGATACATCGCTAGACCAACGTTTATCAAGGCGTACTAATAACGAAAAACGTTTATCGCCTTCGTAAATTAGTCCGGTTTGCACACCACCAACAGCGGCGGCAAGTGTCTGTTGAATATCGTTTACGCTTAAACCCAATAACGCCATATGGTCGCGCATTGGTGTTACCGAAAGTGTTGGCAATCCTTCCATTTGCTCCAAACGTACATCGGTAGCACCTGCAATATTACGCATTAGCCCTGTGGCTTTTTCGCCAAACTCTTTAAGTACGCTTAAGTCGTCACCATAAATACGCAGTGCCACATCGGCGCGCACGCCAGCAATTAACTCATTAAAGCGCATTTCTATTGGTTGTGTAAATTCGTAATTATTACCAGGGACATCGTTAACACGGGTACGAATTTGCTGAACCAATTCTGCTTTAGTAAGTGCTGGATTAGGCCACTCATCTTGCGGTTTGAGTATTAAAAAAGTATCGGCAACATTGGGCGGCATAGGATCGCTTGCTACATCGGCAGTACCAATTTTTGAAAATACGTTAGCAACCTCAGGCTGATCTAATATGGCTTGCTCAAGCTCTTTTTGCATTTGCACAGATTGCTCAATACCGGTGCCAGTAATGCGCAGCGCGTGCATAGCAATATCCCCCTCATCAAGTTTCGGTAAAAATTCTGCGCCCATGTTTTTAACTTTAAAACCAAGCACTAATACTAATGCAGTGGCAATACCCACCATCAGCCACGGTAATTTAAGCGATATACCAAGTAATGGCTTATACACTTTTTTAACGCCGCGCATGACTGCGTTTTCGGTTTCATCAACCTTACCGCGAACAAACACTGCAATAGCAGCGGGTACAAAGGTAACGCCAAATATAAGCGCGCCAATTAACGCCGCAACTACAGTAAATGCCATTGGCTGAAACATTTTGCCTTCAACGCCACTTAGTGCAAATAAAGGTAAGTAAACCAGCATAATAATAACAATGCCAAATACAGCCGGTGTAAATACTTCTTTGGTGGCTTCGGTCACTACATTTAAACGCTCGTTTAAGGTAAGTAGCCTGCCATGTTTATGCTGAGCTACACCGAGTTGGCGCAGGCAGTTTTCAACAACAATTACAGCGCCATCAACAATTAAACCAAAGTCGATTGCGCCTAGGCTCATTAGGTTACCCGATACGCGATTACCCACCATTCCTGTAACGGCAAACAACATACTCAACGGAATAACCATTGCCGTAATAAGCGCGCCCGTTACATTACCCAGCAGTAATAGCAAAATTACTATCACTAAAACGGCACCTTCAAATAAGTTGGTTTGCACGGTTGCTATGGTTTTATCAACAAGAGTTGTGCGGTCGTAAACCGCTTCAACAATAACGCCAGCGGGTAAGCTTTTTTGCACATCAACTAACTTATCAGCCATGGCTTTTGCCACTACGCGGCTGTTTTCGCCAATTAGCATCATGGCGGTGCCGAGCACGGTTTCTTCGCCGTTATAAGTGGCCGCGCCGGTTCTAAGCTCTTTGCCTAAAAGCACGTTAGCCACATCTTTAATGCGTACAGGCGCATCGTCGCGCTTAGCTATAACGGTATTGGCTATGTCTTCTAGTGTTTTAAGCTGCCCAGGCGAGCGTACTAAATATTGCCCGTCAAAGCGCTCAATATAGCCTGCGCCTCGGTTACTGTTATTAACCTCAAGTGCACTAATTACATCGCTAATAGTAAGCTTATAGGCAATGAGTTTTTCGGGCACTGGCGCTACTTGGTATTGGCGCTCAAAACCACCTTGGCTGTTTATTTCGGTAACGCCTTTTACTTTTAAAAGCTGCGGGCGAATAACCCAATCTTGTAAAGTACGTAAGTCTTCGGCGTTGTAGGCGGTGCCATCTTCTTTTAACGCATTAGGCGTGGCGTGCACACTATAAGTAAATATTTCGCCTAAACCACTGGCAATAGGACCCAAGTTTGGCTCTACGTTATTAGGTAAGTCGGAGCGAATACTTTGAATGCGCTCACCAATTTGCTGACGCGCCCAATAAATATCGGTGCCTTCATTAAAAATAACCGTTACTTGCGAAAGCCCATAACGCGAAAGCGAACGGGTATAATCAAGCTTAGGTATGCCCGCCATGGCGGTTTCTACCAAATAGGTAATGCGTTGCTCTACCTCTAATGGCGTAAAACCCTGCGCTTTGGTATTAATTTGCACTTGTACGTTAGTTATATCGGGTACTGCGTCTACTGCTAAATTTTGAATGTTGTATACACCAAATCCAGCAAATAAAAATGTAAGCGCAAGCACCAGCATGCGGCGTTTAACCGCAAAAGAAACTATCCAATTAATCATGGTGCCTCCTAGTGAGCGTGGCTTGCGCCGCTTTTTAAAATATCGGCTTTAATGACATAACTATTGTCTGTTACGTATTCGCTACCTGCGTTTAAGCCTGTAAGTACTTCTACCCACTCGCTATTTTTTGCACCTAAGGTAACGGGACGCACTTCAAATACATTGTTTTTACGAACAAACACACTGAATTGACCGTTAAACTCTTGAATTGCTTGTGGCTTTACACGCACGCTGGCATTTATTTTAGCCACACTTACATCGCTATTTATATGCATGCCTGGGCGCCAATGCCCGTCTGGGTTATTAAGCTCTATACGGGCGCGCGCTATGTGCCCGCCAGTCATCATTGGAGCTATAAAAAACACTTTTCCTTGCGTATTTAAATGATGATGTAGGTCGTACACTTTAGCGCTTTGACCAATGGCGAGTTTTTCAATGTTTTCAGGAAAAGCCGATAACTCAACCCATACTTTATCAAGGTTAACTACCTGCATAAGTGCGCTGGTGCTTGCAAGCTCGCCACGCTTTAAGTATTGCTCGGTTACAACGCCGCTAATTGGGCTTTTAATGGGGTAATTTTGCAGTGTTTCGCGGTTGGTTACATTGGCAAGTACTTCGCCTTTTTTAACGTTTTGACCAATGCTTACAAAAATATCACTGATCAATCCGGCATACGGCGCCATTACTTCTACCGTGCCGTGTTGTGTTGGAGCAATAACACCAAAAAGCGTATCGGTAATATCTACTTCACCACTTTGCGCTATCTCGGTTTTAATGCCTGCGCGCTCAATAGCTCGCTCTGTTAACGTGGTTTGCCCTTCGTGTTGATCGTACTCATAGCTAATGCTCTCACTGTTATAATTAGCAGTAACGGTAAGTGCAAACGAATGCGGTTCGTTAATTGATTGCGTGCTCACAAGGTAGTCGCCCTCAGCTGTAAACTGTATATTTTGCGGGGCTTCAACTAAACGTTTTAAACTCATTGTTATGTTTAAGTCGTTTATATTAATTGGCTGATTTTGTTTATAGCCATATACACGTAGCTCAACATTACCTGCAAATTCTTGCAATTTAAGCTCAAGTGTTAATTTAGGGTCAGTTAATAAAAAGCCGCCGTGTGGACCTAGCTTTTGCTCGTGTTGCTCAGTTTCTTTATGACCTGACTCGCCATGCTCAGCAGAGGCAAATGCATGTGTACTTACAAAGCTGCTGGCAAACGAAAGTGATACTAGTAATGCGATTATATTTTTATTCATGATTGATGAGTCTCAATTAAAGATTGGCCTGTTAAACGCTCAAGAGTAAGTAGCACTTGGTACAGCTCTGCGTGAGTTGTAATAAGTGTGCGTTTAGAATCAAAAAGTGCTTGTTGAGCATCAAGCAATTGCAACACCGAAATTTGTCCGCGTTGATAACTTTTTAAGCTTTGCTCAATCAATGTTTGTGCCTGAGGAATAATTTGATCAGATAATAGCTTTGCCTGATTAGCTCGACCTTGATAATAAGCGTACAAAGTACGTACTTGCTGGCGTAGCTGGATGCGCAATTGCCCTTGCTGCTCATTTAAAAGCATGAGCTGACTATTTGCAGCTGCAATATTGCCGCTATTAGAATTGCTTAATTGCAGTGGCATAGAAAACGAAAACACTAACGAGCTGGAGTCATTTTGCTGGTTATAGCGCACGCCTCCCCCTACGTTAATATCGGTTTGTCCGTTTGCTTTTTGTAGTGTTAAGTTGGCTGTTTGCTGTAAATATTGCTGCTGTAATAATGCAAATTCAGGAGCTTGGTTAACCGCATCTAAAAGTGCTTGTGCTGATTTAAGCGCAGTAATTACATTAATATTGCCAGCAAAAGTATCGTAGGGTTGCTCCTCACTCCACAGCTCGTTAAGCGATAAACTTGCTCGCTCAAATTCACTATTAAGCATGGCTTTATCAAGCTCTACTTGGCTAAGTGCATAACGCATGCGCGTTACATCAGCTTGCGACGCAGCACCCGCATTGGCTCTTTGTTCAATCGCTTTAAGCGCCTGGGTAACTACCTGTTTACGTTCACTATTTAAACTTAATAATGTTTGAAATTTAAGCCCTTGATAGTATCGCTCAGCAGTGGTTGCCAATAACGCTAAACGGGTATTTTGATACTGTATTGCTTGGGCTTTAATATTGGCGGTTGCGTAATTAATACGGCTTTGGCGCTTATCGCCCAGCTCTATTAGTTGGCTAAGCCCAAGTGTTATTTCAGCGCCTTGAATGCCACGCGCCTTGTTTGTGCCCAGTAAGTTTTCAGCTTCAATATTCAATACAGGATTAGGCGAAAGAGCAGCTTGAGATTTAAGCGCACTCAATATTTTTTGATGATAAGGGTAGCGTTTTAATACCAGATTTTGTTGTTCGGTATTACTCAGTGCCTGCTTAAGGGTTAATGTTTTAACATTCGCCAAAGTACTAAAAGCAGGTAGCGCGCACATTAGCGCCACCAGCATAATTGGTTTTTTATTCATATAGCGTGTCCGTTTTTTAACAAACAGAGTTAACTTAATCACTACGCCTATTTTAAAAACAAGCGCGATCAAGCAACCTAAATATGTAAATAACTAGCCTAATAGCGCACAAGCGCAGGCAGTTTTTACAAAGTATTTAAAATTAAAAGCTAGCTATAAAAATTTGGTGGCGGTACATCTGGCGGGTAATTTAACCCGTTATAGCACGCAGGCGAAGTTGCTTTACTTTGCTCTGGGCTTATTGAATGGCTAGAGGTGCTGTTGTAGCCACAATGGCAATGTTGGTGGGCATGAATCTCGGTAGTTGATGTTTTATCGCTTTGGTTATCATCGGCTGTGGAGTCGCCTTGCGATAACGAACTGGTTACGTGATCAACGTCTTCTTGCAAATGATACGCAGCACCATCACAGCTAATAAAGCTGTGTACAAGCACTAATAATATCACTATTAAAAAACGGTTTGAGCGCATTACCTACCTAAAACTCTAAAATGCAATTTAAGAAATCGCACAATACCTTAAATTTATTCAAATGTAGAGAGCCGCTAACGTTATTTTCTAAATTCGCTTGGCGACACACCTACCGACTTCTTAAAACGTTTGGAAAAATTAAAAATATTAGAGTACCCCACATAACTTGCCACATGCGAAATTGGCCAAGCCGTGTTTAACAATAAGTTTTTAGCCCGTTCAATGCGTAAATAAATAAGTTGTTGTATTGGACTTTTACCAAATTGCGCTTGGCATAAACGATGCAAATGCGGCGATGAGTAATGCACATGTTCGCACATTACCTCTATTGTCCAATCAAACTGCAAGCGCTTATCTACCTCTTCAAACAGACTAATTAAACGATTATGCGCCGCACCCTGTGAATTATTTTGCAGCGTAGCATTTAAGTAATGACTTAAAATAGGCGTTACGCTTTCGCGTAAATTAGCATTGGGCTCGCTGTATAAAAGCTCCATAGCAAGGTGTAACGGTTCAAGTTTTTGCTCGGTTAATACCAATGCTTGCGCTAAGTTTAAATGCTGCCAACGTTTAGTATTTGCAAGGTTTAACCAAATAACATCCCAATGTTCAGCATCAATTTTCACTTCAAAGCTTTGCTTTGCTGGTAGCACAATAAGTGTATTGGCATTAAGTGTGTACTGCTCATTTTGTGTTGTTAATTTACCCTGCCCTGCAAGCGTATAAAAAAGTGTATGTTCTAGCGGTGCTGAGCGTGCTACGCAATAACGACCCGATAGGTTTGAGCAACCCGCAAGTGCTATTTCAAGGTTTGGCATTTGCGCGAGCGTTTGTGAATCAATAAAGCGTTCTATACAACGCGGACCAATATCAAGTATGTCTTTAATGTTATAGCGCATAATTAAAATGATAGTTTTGGACAAATAAAGGAGAGCTTTAAGCATAACCCCTGCGATTATTTTTAGCTATATTTAGCGCATTATAATTGCCCGCTTATGCAATAGGATAAACATGACCTCTTTACAGCACATAATTAATCGCCGAGATTGGGAAAACCCAATTTCAGTACAAGTTAATCAAGTAAAAGCGCACAGCCCACTCAATGGATTTAAAAGCGTTGACCATGCCCGTACTAACACGCAATCGCAAAAACAAAGTTTAAACGGTCAGTGGGACTTTAAATTATTTGATAAACCCGAAGCGGTTGATGAATCGTTGCTAAGTGAAACACTAAACAGCAACTGGCAAAGTATTACAGTGCCTTCTAACTGGCAATTACACGGCTTTGATAAACCTATTTACTGTAATGTTAAGTACCCATTTGCAGTTAACCCGCCTTTTGTACCAAGCGATAACCCTACAGGCTGTTACCGCACTGAATTTAATATAAGCGAAAGTCAGCTAACTCAGCGTAATCATATTATTTTTGAAGGCGTTAACTCGGCGTTTCACCTGTGGTGTAACGGACAATGGGTGGGTTATTCACAAGATAGCCGCTTACCGAGCGAGTTTGATTTAAGCGAACTGTTAGTTGCAGGCACTAACCTTATTGCCGTTATGGTTATTCGTTGGAGCGATGGCAGTTATTTAGAAGATCAGGACATGTGGTGGCTAAGCGGTATTTTTCGCGATGTTAACTTACTTACAAAACCACAAAATCAAATACGTGATGTGTTTATAACCCCCAATTTAGACGCTTGCTATCGCGATGCAACGCTACATATAAAAACGGCGATTAATGCGCCAAATAACTATCAAATAGCAGTGCAAGTTTTTGATGGCGAACAGGCGCTATGTGAGCCGCAAATTCAAAGTACTAACAATAAACGTGTTGATGAAAAAGGTGGTTGGAGCGATGTTGTATTTCAAACAATTGATATACAAAGCCCTAAAAAATGGACCGCCGAAACCCCATACTTATACCGTTGCGTTGTGAGTCTGCTTGATGAGCAAGGCAATACCATCGACGTTGAAGCTTATAACATTGGCTTTAGAAAAGTAGAAATGCTTAACGGGCAGCTTTGCTTAAACGGCAAACCGCTACTCATTCGCGGTGTTAACCGCCACGAACACCACCCAGAAAACGGCCATACAGTTACTACCGCCGATATGATTGAAGATATTAAGCTGATGAAGCAAAATAACTTTAATGCCGTGCGTACTGCTCACTACCCTAACCACCCTCGTTTTTACGAACTGTGTGACGAGCTAGGTTTATACGTAGTAGATGAAGCCAACATAGAAACCCATGGTATGTTTCCTATGGGGCGTTTAGCGAGCGACCCGCAGTGGGCTGGCGCATTTATGTCGCGTTATACGCAAATGGTTGAGCGCGATAAAAACCACGCCTCAATTATTATTTGGTCATTGGGTAACGAATGCGGACACGGCGCAAATCATGATGCTATGTACGGCTGGTCAAAAAGCTTTGACCCGTCTCGCCCAGTGCAATACGAAGGCGGCGGCGCAAATACAACGGCTACCGACATTATCTGTCCAATGTACGCCCGTGTAGATACCGATATAAAAGACGATGCAGTGCCTAAGTACTCAATTAAAAAATGGTTGAGTTTGCCAGGCGAAACTCGCCCGCTTATTTTATGTGAATACGCGCACGCTATGGGTAACAGCCTAGGTAGCTTTGACGATTACTGGCAAGCATTTAGAGAATACCCACGCCTACAAGGCGGCTTTATTTGGGATTGGGTAGACCAAGGTTTATCTAAAACAGACGAAAACGGCAAGCATTATTGGGCTTACGGCGGCGACTTTGGTGATGAACTAAATGACCGTCAATTTTGTATAAATGGCTTATTGTTCCCAGACCGCACGCCGCACCCTAGCCTGTTTGAAGCTAAATACAGCCAGCAACATTTACAATTTACACTGCGTGAGCAAAATCAAAACCAATACACCATTGATGTATTTAGCGATTACGTATTTAGACATACCGATAACGAAAAGCTTATTTGGCAGTTAATGCAAAATGGCATCTGTGTTGAGCAAGGCGAGCATGTACTTAATATTGCTCCGCAAAGTACGCACACGTTAACTATTAAAACTAAAACAGCGTTTGAGCAAGGTGCGCAATATTACCTTAATTTAGATGTAGCATTAGTTAACGACTCACACTTTGCAAACGCTAATCACGTTATGGATTCAGAGCAGTTTAAGCTTATAAATAGTAACAATTTAAGCAGTAAGTTATTTGTATCATCATCTGAGCAAAACGCTATAAGTGTTAGCGAAACCGACTCTCAACTAAGTATTGAAAACGATAAATTTAAACTTGTTTTTAGCAAGCAATCAGGGCTTATAGAGCAGTGGTTACAAAACGATACTCAGGTTATTAATAGCCCATTGGTTGATAACTTTTATCGCGCCCCACTTGATAACGACATTGGTGTAAGCGAAGTAGACAACCTAGATCCTAATGCATGGGAAGCTCGTTGGTTGCGTGCAGGTATAGGGCAATGGCAGCGCACATGTAGCTCAATTCACGCAGTGCAATCAAGCGTTGATATACGTATTACTTGTGTATTTAATTACGAGTTTAATGGCGTGCTACAGGCTCAAACACAGTGGTTATATACCCTCAATAATACTGGTAATATTAGCTTAAATGTTGAAGTGCACTTAAACGATACTCTGCCACCAATGCCGCGTATAGGGCTAAGTACAACGCTTAACAAGCAAAGCGATACAAAAATAAACTGGCTAGGTTTAGGGCCTTTTGAAAACTACCCAGATCGCAAAGCCGCAGCACGTTTAGGTTATTACAGCTTGAGCTTAAATGAGCTACATACACCGTATATATTCCCAACTGATAATGGCCTGCGTAGCGATTGCCAATTGCTGAGTATTAATAACTTAACCGTGACTGGCGCGTTTTTGTTTGCAGCCAGCGAGTATTCGCAAAGTACGCTAACGCAAGCAAAACACACTAACGAACTAATTGCTGATGATTGCGTACATGTACACATTGATCATCAACATATGGGTGTAGGTGGCGATGATTCATGGAGCCCAAGTACTCATAAAGAGTATTTACTTGAGCAAAAGCAGTACAGTTATTCTTTAACTTTTTCAGCTAAATAATTTAGTAGTTAGCCTATAAAAACAGCGGCCAAATTGGCCGCTATTCTTCAATTAATAAACTCTATTTTTTAGCTAGCTTTTTAACTAATACGTTATCAAGCGAAAAGCTTCCCGCTCCTTGAATTGCTAAAACTACAGTTACTACAAGTAACGTTAATGCGTATTCATAGCCATTGTTTGCCATAAATAAGCCATTACTAATATGTACGCTAAAAATAGCAATCAGCATAGTAAAGCCGGCAACTACAGCAGCTGGGCGAGTTAACAAACCAATTGCTAATGCAATGCCACCAAAAAACTCAGCGCTACCTGCCATCATTGCTAACCAATAGCCAGGCTCTAAGCCAATGCTTGCCATCCATTGCCCTGTGCCTTCAAGGCCATAACCGCCAAACCAAGCAAATAGTTTTTGTGCACCATGCGCCGCTAAAATAAGGCCAACTGGTACTCGTAAAATTAATGCTGCTACGCCTGCTTTTGAGCTTAATAATGTGTTTAACAATTTCATGAGTTTTAGTCCCGTTTAATTTATTTGAGCGTTAGGTTTTTCCTAACCGTTGAGCACAGTTTACTATCATCATTTGGAAACATTAATATCGGTATTATTGGTTAATTATCAATGCAGTGTTTTTAATGTGTTTTATGCACAAAAAAGCCGCTAACTTTAAACGTTAGCGGCTTTTAGTTTTAAGTTACTTAAAAGTGATTAAGCAACAGCTTGTTCTAAAATTTCGCGGCTTTCTTTAAGCGTAATAGCTTGGTTTTCGCCAAGAGCTAGCATGCCGTGCGCTTCAAGTTTACCAATAATATTGTCAATAGCCGCGGCTTTATCATCGCCATGTTCAGTAAGCACAGTAGCTACGTCAAGGCTGTGGTAAAACGCTTCAATTGCTGCAATTGTTTTCTCAGCTAAGTCGTCAGATTGCTCAAGACCAAATACGTTTTTACCCATTTGCTCTAGTTTGGCTTTTTTAACAGCAAATTGGTTGCGCAGTAAAGAAGGCTGAACAATAGCAAGTGAGCGTGCATGGTCAACACCGTAAGCGGCTGTAAGCTCGTGGCCAATCATGTGCGTAGCCCAATCTTGCGATACACCAGAACCAATTAAACCATTAAGTGCTTGGTTTGCTGCCCACATAAGGTTTGCGCGCCATGCATCGTCTTGGTTTTCAAAGTTATCGCCTAATGTTTTAAGCGTTCTTAAAAGTGCCTCTGCGTAACCTTCTTGAACCAATGCTGTTTCAGGGAATGTTAGGTACTGCTCACAGGTGTGAACCCATGCATCTACTAAACCATTTACAAGTTGGCGCTGTGGTAATGTTTTCATTACATCAGGGTCCATAATTGCAAACTTAGGTTGTACCGCAGGAGACATAAACGGAAGTTTTTGTTTAGTCGCAGCTTTGCTCACAACAGAACCTTGGTTAGACTCAGAACCTGTAGCTGGAAGCGTAAGTACTGCCCCAATAGGTAATGCGCTAGTTACTTTATGCTTACCAGTAGGAATATCCCAACCTTCGCCATCATAAACGGCAGATGCTGCAATGTATTTAACGCCGTCGATTACTGAACCGCCGCCTACACCTAGTACAAAGTCTATATCTTGTTCTTTACAAATTTTTACTGCTTGATCTAACACTTCAATTGTTGGGTTAGCGCCAACGCCCGAAAACTCAACCCAATCAAAGCCTTCAAGTGCTGCTGCAACTTGATCGTACACGCCGTTCTTTTTAATTGAACCGCCGCCGTACACTACTAATACTTTTTGATCTTTTGCGATCAAATCAGTTAGTGAGGCAATTTGTTCTTGGCCGAACTGGATAAGTGTTGGATTTACGTAGCTAAATTTCATTATTTTGCTCCTAGGTGACGGTTAAATACTAAATAGAATGCTTAGTTACTAACTAAGCCAAACTTCAATGAGTGCATATTAGTGGCAAAACAAACATTAAAAAAGCCCAATAACTCGCAAAAGCTTGCCTAAAACTGTCAACATTGATATTTTACGCAAAATTCGTACGATAATAGATATTTTAATGTCCTCAATAGCCAACATGATGCAAAAATTTGCAGAGCATAATAATTTACTCAACTTTGAAGGCAACATGGAAACCATTATTCCAGGTGTGTATTTTCATCGCGCAAGTAAAAGCTCGCCGCGCCAACCACTTATATATAACTCAGGTATTATTATTGTTGGCCAAGGACATAAAATAATTCATTTCCCTGAACATCAAATAAAGTATGGCGAAGGTGACTACCTTGTTTTAGGTGTCCCCGTGCCACTTGAGTGCGAAGCTTTTACCGATAACAACCTGCCTGTAATGGGCATTATTATAGATATAAACCCGGTAATGCTACACAAGCTAGTAAACCAAATTGGTACACATAAACCATTCACTTCAGGGCAAATGGGTGGCGTTCAATCGGCTAAAATAGATGGCGCAATGGAGCAAGTAACCCACCGTTTACTTAGCGTGCTTAATAACCCCATTGAGGCTGACGTTTTTGGCGAAGGTATAGTAAAAGAATTGGTATATCGTGTACTTTGTGGTCCACAAGGACATACTTTAATAGGGCTTGCTATGCATGATGGGCATTATGCGCGTATCGCCCGTACGCTCTCAACTATGCACAGTAGTTATGCCAATCAAATTACAGTTGAGGGGTTGGCTGAAGATGTAAACATGAGCGTATCGTCGTTCCATCGTGCTTTTAGGCAAGTAACATTTGAGTCACCTTTGCAGTATTTAAAAAAAGTACGCTTAGCTAAGGCTAAAGAGCTTATAACCAGTAGTGGAAGCAAAGCCAACGAAGCCGCATTAAAGGTTGGCTATACCAGTCCATCGCAATTTAGCCGCGAATTTAAACGCCACTTTAATAAAACCCCCAGTGAAATGTTAATTCAACTACATAACTAGGTAATGGTTTTAGAGATGTAAATTAACCGAGAGAGTCAATCTTAAGCACTGCTTTTTTTGGTGTTTAGCAAAGCTTGCTTAGTAAATTGGCGATTAATAAGTTGGCTAAAAATAATAGTAAATAACGTTGAGAAAATGGCAGCTGTTGCGTACACCTGCCAAATCATAAAGTTATGTTTTAACATAAACGCAATCACCGCAAAAAATACACACCCACCTAATGAACCAATAATACCGCCATTAAGAATTTTAAACGTTGAGGCTTGTTTGTCACTAAAATGGGCAACACTGCCCATTACCGCTAAAATAACCGGAAAGGTAGATATTAACCCGCTCCATGCAGACCCTATATGCTGCGATATAAACGTAACAAGCACGATAAAGCTCGTCACTAATATCATTTTTACCAGAAGCTCCCAGCGGGCATTTAATGGTTTTGCATCAACTGATATATTTAGCTTTGTAGAGATAATAGTTAAACCGAGTAAAATACAAAGCGAAACCACACTCGCCACAATAATATTCACTGGTAAAAATAAAGTAATAACGCTAAATACGCACCAAATACTCAACGCTGTAAAAAGCGATTTAAGCATTCCAAATCTTCGTGATACAACCAAGTAACTAAAACAAAATAAGCCTATACCGCTCATACCATAAAGAGAGGCCACCGCTGAGTTAGCTGCAAATAATTTACCTTGCTCTAATGCTATAAAATAAGAAATAGGCCCAGAGGTAATAGGCAAGCCAGGAATTATGCCGCTAACAAAACTACCAAAGCGTTTTTGGGCGAATGTTATTAGTAAAATAAGCAAAGGTGCAATTATGAGTTTAAGCAGCATAAATAACAATAAAGTATGAGAATTGAAATTAAGTCTACGTGTCTATACCTACATTGTAGAGTGAATAAAAATCATGCATGTAGCGTAATTTTTTTCACCTGTAAATATTAACTAATTTATCAAAACACTGATTAATAGTTATAAAAAAACCACTTATTAAAGCTGTCTCTTGATCACAAGTCTGGCTCAAGAGATTTTGCTAAATCGTAGCCTTCCAGGATGGCTTGTAACTTAAGC
>NZ_JADYXN010000358.1:0-516 GCF_015864285.1 Pseudoalteromonas sp. NZS100_1 | reverse complement strand
CGAATTTGGCGGGCGGGTGGCCGACCTCGGAGGAATCGAGGCCGACGCCGTCGATGCGATCGAGGTAAGGCAAGGCTTCGTCGAGCGTCGCCTCGGCTTCGGCTTCGCTCAGGTGACGGAGGAAGCACATGATGAGCTTCGACGTCATCCCGTAGCTGGTCTTCGCGTCGTCGAGCGCGCGGGTGATGCCCGCGATAACGGTTCCGAACGCGACACCGCGTGTCGTATGGCCCTGCGGATCAAAGAAGATTTCGGCGTGGCGGACCGCGTCGGCGTGCGCGCGCGCAAGATAGGCGGCGGTCAGATCATAGAAATCCTGCTCGCTGTGAAGAACGCCCATCCCCTGATAATAAATGTCGAGGAAATCCTGGAGATTCGAGAAGGCATAGGCGGCGCGCACTTCCTCGACGCTGGCGAAGGGGATCGCGACATGGTTGCGCTGCGCGAGGGTGAACATCAGTTCGGGTTCGAGCGAGCCTTCGATATGGAGATGGAGTTCGGCCTTGGGCAGGCCGG
>NZ_JADYXN010000357.1:0-516 GCF_015864285.1 Pseudoalteromonas sp. NZS100_1 | reverse complement strand
AAGCAGGTTTGAGCCCAGCACGACGCATGACGTTGGTGATCATCGTTGTTACCGCCTCGGGACTGTAGCGGCCATTAAAGTGAGCATGCCAGAACAGCCCTGATTGCAGGTCCTGAGACGCGCCGGCGCGCCGCCTTGCATCGATGTAGGCGTGCAGCTCAACCAGGACGCTGTTGGATAGCGGCAATATCCTGGTCTTGTAGAACTTCGTTTCCCGGATCGTGATCGTGCCCGCTTGCAGGTCCACGTCACCAAGATCGAGCCATGCCAGTTCGCTTCGCCGTAGCCCGGCGCAATAGGCCAGCATTATCATGGTGTAGAGGGTCAACGGCCGCAGCGGAGCGTCCGGCGACGGATAAGTCCGGGCGGTATCGAGCATACGCCGAACGTCAGCGGGGCTGAAGATATGCGGACGCCTATGGTCACGCCTGATTTCCGTCTCAGGCCGGATGTTGAACGGCTTCGGTGGGATGGTCGGATCAAGGCGGAACCGCGCTTTGGTCAGGATGCGCGCTA
>NZ_JADYXN010000356.1:0-516 GCF_015864285.1 Pseudoalteromonas sp. NZS100_1 | reverse complement strand
GAAGCGCGACCTTGCAAAGCTGCTGGAGGAAGCGGCGCGACTGCCCGCGAACGGCGGCGGCATGATGGACCGCGACCCGTCCTTCCGGCTCGCCCACGCACGCGTCGAGGCGCGGCTCGCGGCAATCGAGGCGTCGATCCTGCGCGCGCTGCGCGACGAAATTTCCATGGCGACCGCGGCCGCGCTCAAAATCGCCTGCACCGAATGCGCGCAAGCGATCACCGAACTCGGCATCGACCTCGCCGGACGCGGCCGCCTGCCGATGCTCGACCGCGATCGCGCCGATTGGGCCGACGCGGCGCCCGCGACTTCGTCCTTCGGCCCCGCCGCGGTGCAATCCTATCTCTTCGAGCGCGCGCAGACGATCTATGGCGGATCGACCGAAGTGCAGAAGAATATCATCTGGCGTTCGCTGGCGGGGATGGCGCGATGAACGTCGTATCCGAAACCGAACAGGCGATGCTGCGCGACGCGGTGCGCGCTTACCTCGCTAGGAGTGGTGAGCCCAACTGGGCC
>NZ_JADYXN010000355.1:0-516 GCF_015864285.1 Pseudoalteromonas sp. NZS100_1 | reverse complement strand
TGGCGATGCCGCGCAAATAGAGGTCGCGCCGGTTGGTCCAGATATTTCCGAAAGTCGCGGCGCAGTTGTCGGGCGTGAACGGCACGGGATCATCGCGCAAGCCGTCATGAAACTCCTTTCGGGCCTGCTGGTCTAGCAGCTGGTCGAAACCCAGCTGCTCCATGAGGGCCGCCCAGCACCGGCGGTCCATCGTGTGCGTCAAGACGCGCTCGAAATTGTCGCGTGCGTCGATGGTCTGGCGCGCTCCCGTCTCCTTGTCGCGCTGGTCGATAGGCTGCGACTGGATGAAAGCGCGAGTCAACGTGTCCTCGGTCCAGTCGCGGCCACATGACAGCGATAGTGGGCCGCCAAGGGTCAGGCGCGCCGCCTCGTCGCGGGTTGCATGGTAGGTGTCATAGAGGCCGAGCCAAAGGGCTATGGCCTTGTCTCGGCCGTCGCAAATATCCGCAATCTGCGCGGGCGTCATAAGCTCCTGGCCCATGCTCACGCCCCCCCGAGGATAAGAGCACCAAAGCC
>NZ_JADYXN010000354.1:0-516 GCF_015864285.1 Pseudoalteromonas sp. NZS100_1 | reverse complement strand
TGGCGCGTCGGCGAGCCGGTTACGGCATCGGTCGCGCTCACCGGCAGCGGCGGCGATGGCGCGATCCGTGTGCCGCTGACTGCGGTGCAGACAGAGGAGGGCAGGTCGGTCGTCTTTGTGCGGACCAAGACCGGGTTCCAGGCAACCGCCGTCCAATTGGGCGACAGTGCCGGCGACAGCGTGATCATCAAGTCGGGCCTGAAGGGCACCGAGGAGATCGCCACCGTCAATAGCTTCACGCTCAAGGCCGAACTCGGCAAGAGCGAAGCCGCTGAGGACTGAGCCGATGATCGCCCCAATCGTAACCTGGGCGGTTCACAAGCGCTGGCTCGTCCTGCTGCTGACCGCCATTGCCGCCGTGATCGGCGCCGCCGCCCTGTCTCGCCTGCCTATCGACGCAGTGCCGGACATCACCAACAATCAGGTGCAGATCAACGTCCGTGCGCCCGCGCTTTCGCCCGAACTGGTCGAAAAGCAGGTGGCGTTCCCGATCGAGACTGCGCTCGCCGGCATTCC
>NZ_JADYXN010000353.1:0-516 GCF_015864285.1 Pseudoalteromonas sp. NZS100_1 | reverse complement strand
ATTCAGGGTCCGGCCGGCCTCGCGATAGGGGACGGCTAGCATCGACCTGCCGGACCGCTCCACGGATTCCAAACCGAACTTCGCCGCCAGCGCGGGGTCGATCGATCTGGCGTCGAGCCAGTCGGTATGAGCCTTGATCATTTTCACGCGATCCATCCTTGAACCCACAGTGATGGCAAAAGCAGGCCCACCCTTCGGCATCGATCAGCACGGACAGGCAGCGTGCGGTTTTCTTTTTCCGTTGCGCGGAACAGGCCGGGCATGTGCTGGTATGCTCGCCCGGTGAATAGCTCGACAGGCGAATGCCCAGCGCGGCCAGCTGTTCGGCGGCGGTCATGCGATTGGGAGCTCAAGGTCGCCCTCCTGCTGTATCCGATTTCGCAACAGCCGCTCGATGTATGGAACTGGGTCACTGACGCTGTTCCGCTGCGCCTGGCTGATGGCCGTGATGACAGCTTCCGCAGGATAGTCCCGTCGCAATTTGCCCAGCCAGGTCCGCGCCTGTTGCTCGGATTT
>NZ_JADYXN010000352.1:0-518 GCF_015864285.1 Pseudoalteromonas sp. NZS100_1 | reverse complement strand
CGACTTTCGAGAGATGGGTTACCGTTTCGCCGTCTTCCTGTCGTTTCTCCATTTTCTCTCTCCTTGCTCTTTGCCTCATGTCAGCGACGGGTTGGGGCTATCCTCCAGACGCTGTTGGACAGGTCATCGGCGACCAGCAGCGCGCCATGGACCGGATCATAGCTTACGCCCACCGGACGTCCGCGCGCATGTCCATCCTTGATGAACCCGGTCAGGAAGTCCTGGGGTTTGCCGGCGGGGCGACCATTGGCGAAGGGGATGAAGACCACCTTGTAGCCGGCCAGATCCTGCCTGTTCCAGCTGCCATGCTGCCCGACGAAGGCGCCCTGCGCATAGGCGGGGCCAAGACCGGCGCCGGTTGCAAAGCTGATGCCGAGTGCCGCGACATGGGATCCCAGGGCATAATCGGGCCGGATCGCGCGTCGCACCATATCGGGCTGCTGTGGACGCACCCGCGGATCGACATTCTGTCCCCAATAGCTGTAGGGCCAGCCATAAAAGGCCCCGGGGCGAACCGC
>NZ_JADYXN010000351.1:0-518 GCF_015864285.1 Pseudoalteromonas sp. NZS100_1 | reverse complement strand
AGCCATGCTTATGATCTTAAAGGTTACCAGCTAACTGTTGAAACTGATTACATTCCTGATTTTTTAGTGAAAAATGACTTTGACGTGACAGCACCATAAACCTCAATGATTATAAAGTGCCGTCTAAATGTCGGTTCCCATAGTAAGTCGCGACTAAAAGAGCATATAAGGTTAACAGTGAAAAGATCAAGATTAGCCCTGATTCAAAACTAACTAAATATCACAAGCATATTCAGGGCTTACCAATACTACAAAAAAAACGGTTATATATCCGTAGTAAAAATAATCCGAAAATTAATGTTGCCTCAGATAAACCAATATATACACATCATCAAGCTATGCAGAGTAGGCAAATACTTGATTATAAAGTACATAAAAATTTCCTCATGTTGGTGGGGTAAGTAATGCGAATAGCTAATAGTTTCTGGAGGAATTATGGATAATTTAAATAATATGTGGAATAAATTAAGTAAGATATCTGAAACTTCCTCAAGGAGTACAGAACAAGCTAAATACAT
>NZ_JADYXN010000350.1:0-518 GCF_015864285.1 Pseudoalteromonas sp. NZS100_1 | reverse complement strand
CAAGGTCAATGCGGGCGTGCGTGGCGGTATCGACCATGGCGAGCTGGATGGCTGTTCCACCGACTATAATAGCAATTATCTGCCTATCGTGAACACCGCCGGGCGCGCCATCATCTACCAGACCTATGGCGTACTGGCGCCGATGGTGGTGAAGGATGGCTGCACCACATATGATCCGGCGACGAACACCGATCACCGCGTCCATTCGTCGCTCGATCAGGGCAATTTCTCGGGCCGTTTCGCGCTCAACTACCGGCCGAGCGACACCACCCTGCTCTATGCGTCGATCGCGCGCGGCGTGAAGTCCGGCGTCATCCCGATCGTCCCGGCCAACCGCGCGGTACAGTTCACGCCCGCCAAGCAGGAAAAGCTGACCGCCTATGAAGCGGGCATCAAGACCGCGATCGGCGGTCGCCTTGCGCAGTTGAACATCAGCGGCTTCTATTATGATTATACCGACAAGCAGTTCAGTTCCTATGTGCCCGATCCCACCTTCGGCGCGCTCCAGCGGCTGGTGA
>NZ_JADYXN010000349.1:0-518 GCF_015864285.1 Pseudoalteromonas sp. NZS100_1 | reverse complement strand
TACGTTTTGCCCCTGCGTTTGACGCTAAAACATCCGGGGATGGGGCCGCCTGAGCGATCATTTCTCCAACAAGTCGGTGCTGAGCGTGGCCACGCCACTGTTCATCTTCTCCATCGTCGCCATGGCCTTTGCCAGCGATGTGGACGGCATGACAGCCCGGTCCGCCTATCTCGTCATGCTGCACATCATCATGGGCGCGGCGGCGGCGGGCGTGGGGCTGGCTTCCGGCAATATCGTGCTGAAGCTCAGCCCCGGCGGCGCGGCGACCGGCTATCTCGCCTCCAACGCCATTATCGGCGCAATCGCCGCCGGCATGGCGCCCATCATCGGCGGCTGGGCCAGCGACTTCTTCGCCGCGCGCAAGCTCACCCTTGCCGTGCGATGGACCAGCCCTGAGGGCGCGGCCGAACTCGGCGTCATGTTCACGCACTGGGAATTCTTCTTCCTCGTATCGGCCGTGATTGGCCTCTATGCCCTCCCTCGCCTGAGCCTCGTTCAGGAAAGCGGCTTCACCGGCC
>NZ_JADYXN010000035.1:0-40434 GCF_015864285.1 Pseudoalteromonas sp. NZS100_1 | reverse complement strand
GCCGAATAATTACCGAAATAACTATTCTGTTGGTCACTCAGTTTTCAATTGAGACTCTAATTTGTTTGCCTCGCTACCTAAGTAGGTTGGCTGTTAGAACTCAATCTGTACGAGTGCCCACACAGATGATTGCTTTATATTGTTAAAGAACGTTTTGAGTCGCTTTAGCGTCTCAAGGGATGCGAATAATACACCCTTTATTTTTCGAGTCAACACTTAATTTTAAACTTTCTTTCGACAATTTAAAACCGAAGTTTTACTTAACTCTCTGAGTTGTTCCTGCCTCGCTATGCGTTGGCGTTTCCCGTCTCAGTGGGGTCGCATTATAGGGAGCGGCGGATTTTACGCAAGCGTTATTTGCATAAAATAGTAATTAAAATTAAGCCCCAAGCAAGCACACATGATAAGCACAAGTTACCCACAAAAACCTGTTGATAACTCTTGTTTTTACATAGCTAAACCATTCTATAGCTTTTAATTAAAACCTTAAAAATGCAAAAAGCACCTTATTTAGGTGCTTCTCAAAAGTAATAGTTATTAGAATCTAGGGTCTGTTTATCTTTCAAGGTTAAATTTGCAGCAGCCTGTTTAGTATTCAGGCAAGGCAGAGCCTATGTAGTGTGGTTACTCCCCATAAATAAGCGATAACGTAGCATTAATGCCAAACAGGCGCTGCCCAAAGGGTTCTTCCTAGGGGCTATTTACTCTTTGTTACTCGGTTTTTACTTATTCTTACATGGATGTAAGCCAGTAGGGTAACGCAGGAGCAATTACCGAGCCCGCTAGGTTACAAATCTCGCGCCGCGATTAAACACCCCCTAGTTTGAACAAATTTTAATCCGCAAAGAGCAACAGACCCTAGTATAAAATACTATATAACTTGCGACGATACTTTGCTGCGAGCGCATCACCATCGGGTAAAGAGGCAATAATGGCTAAAAAGCTTGGTTTCGCTTCATTGAAATTCAGATCTTTTTGCAGCACTGTAAATAGTATATCCAATGCTTCTTCTTTTCTGCCTGCTTCATTGAGTAAAATACTGAGCTCTTCTTTTAATTCTAGGTCATTTGGGTACTTTTCTACTTGTTGTTGCTTTTCTTTAATCTCTGGTGAGTCTTTTGCTTCAAGCGCAGCTTCGCATTTTGCTTTTATATTATTAAAGTAAGCATCTTGCTCTTGTACGTCTATTGTATTTATAAGCGCTTGGGCTTCATCTACCTTGTGAATTTGAATACATATGTCTGCAAGCACTAATTTGATGCGTGCATTACCGCTGTCTATTTCATAAGCTTGCTTTGCATAATTAAATGCAGCATTTAAATCTGACTTTAATAACGCTTGTTTTGCTTGCTCTAACAGTAAGTCTTGTTGCGCAGGTAAATGCTTTGCTAGGGCTTCGCGTATTTGTGCCTCACTTTGAACACCTGCAAGTAAATCTACTGGTGCAGAGTCTTTTAATAATACAAGCGTAGGCAGAGTTTGAAGACCAACTTGTTGCGCAAGTTGAGAAGCGAGTGCTTGCTCTGCATCGCAATCTAGGTTTGCTACTACTATATAGCTTGCATATTCAGCCGCTACTTTATCTAAAATTGCAGCCTGTCCGATGCAGTCAGGACTTTGAGGAGAGAAAAAGTTAAGCAACACCAATTTTTGCTGTGATGTTTCACCGAGTACTTGTTGAAGGTTTTGTGCATTAATACTAACTATGTTGCTCATTGAATTGATTGCCATATTCATCTATTTAGGTTTTTATATGGTGGTGAACATAATAATTACAAGTCATATACCTAAATCATCCGGTATACATATTCAACAATGAGGGAAAACATGAAATTAACTTATCTAAGTGCAATACTTTTATTAGCAAGCCCATTAGTACAAGCAAATGGACTCGATTTGAATTTAAGCAAAGCCATGCCAGCTATAGAAAAGTTTTACCTCGATTTACACCAATCGCCAGAGCTTTCTTATCACGAACAAGAAACGGGTAATAAAATAGCGGATAAATTAACTCAGCTGGGTTTTAAAGTAACAAGTAATGTAGGTGGCTTTGGTGTTGTCGGCATTTACAAAAACGGAAACGGTCCAACCGTGATGATCCGTACTGACACCGATGGCTTACCTATTATAGAGCAGACAGGAAAATCCTATGCCTCAAAAGTTAAAGTAATTGACGAGCATGGTGCTAAAGTAGGTGTAATGCACGGTTGTGGCCACGATATTCACATGAGCTCTTTTATTGGTACTGCTGAGCAATTAATAGTACACAAAGATCAATGGAAAGGCACTTTGATGATGGTTGCACAGCCTGCCGAAGAAGTTGGTGGGGGTGCTAAAGCCATGTTAGGCGAAGGACTATTTAGTAAATATGAAAAACCTGATCATATAATTGCGTTACATGTAAGTGCTAGCGTCCCCGCTGGTAAGATATCAATGAAAAATGAATACACTATGGCAAGTGTAGATTCTGTCGATATTACAATAAAAGGTAAAGGTGGTCATGGTGCTTATCCGCATACAACTATAGACCCTGTGATTATAGCTGCACGCACAGTACTTGCTCTGCAAACAATCACAAGCCGAGAACTTTCACCGCTAGAGCCTTCGGTTATTACGGTTGGGTCTATTCATGGTGGCTCAAAACATAATGTGATTTCGGATGAAGTAAAACTACAACTCACTCTCAGAAGCTATAACCCAAATGTTAGAAGTGCTCAAATAGCAGCAATAAAACGAATCACGGCAGGTATTGCACAAAGTGCTGGCCTAAATGAATCAAACTACCCTGTAGTATATGTACATGAAGATGAATCTATTCCATCTACTTATAATAACCCTGCACAAACAGACATTGTTAGAAACTCTATTGCCAGCGCAATTGGTGATACTAATGTGCTTGAAACACAAGCTGTAATGGCGGGTGAAGACTTTGGCCTATACGGACGCACCGATGAAAATATCCCGATTACCTTATTTTGGCTAGGAGGTGTAAACCAAGCACAATATGCAGATTCGATAAAAACAGCTGAAGTACTCCCTTCCCTACACTCTAGTAAATTTGCACCAGATTATAAAGTTGCTATCCCTACCGGAATAAAAGCAATGAGTAACGCTGCTGTTGCTTTATTTAATAAGTAACCTGAATTCTGGATAATAAATCTATCTCAAGTAGAGTTCAGGTTAAGTAATATCGTTTAATAAAATGGCTCTGTAGCTAACTAGCAACAGAGCTTTTTTTATAACTCGACTTTTTAAAGGTCGCTTTTCCACCTCGTTTAGCAAAGCGTTTTTTAGGTGAGCTTTTTGGTAACCTTGCAAATGCATTGCTATCGCAGTTTGCTGCTAATTGTACAAACCCATTTAGCTCAGCAAGTAAAGGCTGTAAAAATTGCTGATAACTCATTACTTGCTGCGCGATATCACCTAAGCTCGATTCCCACTTTGCGGTTAAATCAGGACTCGCTAAACCTTGTGGTAATACGCTAATAAGGGCAAGTCCCGTTTCGGTCGCTCTAATTGACTTACCTTCACGTTTTAAAAAGCGCCGCTTGAATAGCAACTCGATTATTCCCGCACGTGTTGCCTCAGTCCCTAAACCATCAGTGTCTTTTAATACTTTTTTAATTTGTGGATCTTTAACATAACGGCTAATGCCCGTCATCGCAGCCAATAATGTAGCGTCGGTAAAATAAGCAGGAGGTGATGTATGCTTTTCGACCACTTCGCCTTGCTCACAAAAAAGAGGCATACCTTTAGTTAAAGGAGGTAACGTAGCTTCATCTTTTAATTCAGACTTACCCATTAATACCTTAAAGCCCAGGCTTACATCTTGTTTTGCATTTGCTTTAAATAATCCGCCAGCGATTGTTATCTCTGCTTTAGTTTCGTTATATATATAGTCGGGATAAAACTGAATTAGGTAATGGCGGCTTATTAATTGATATACCTTCGCTTCGTCACCGTTCAAACTCGCTGACTTTAACTGCTTAGCCGTAGGCACAATGGCATGATGCGCAGCCACTTTTGAATCGTTAAAACATTTACTACGCTTTTTTACATCAGCCCCGTTTACTAATTCACTGCTTTGCCCACCATTAGCACTTATAGCTTTAAAAATAGCTGATGCATCTTGATGGTGATCTTTAGGTAAATAACGATTATCCGAGCGTGGGTAAGTAATTAATTTATGACGTTCGTAAAGTATTTGGCAAATATCCAACACTTTTTGAGCTGGCATACCAAATGCTTTAGCCGCATCTATTTGCAGTGCAGATAGGTTATACGGTAATGGAGCACTTTGTTTTTTTTGTTTTTGGTCAAGTGAAGTAAGCTCAGCACTTTGCTTTGTAATGCGTGAAGCAACATTTTGTGCGAGTGCTTTGTTAAGTATTCGCCCTTCTTCATCTTGATGTGGCTCACATGCTTTACTAGGAACCCACTTAGCTATGAATGGCTGGTTATCTGGAGTAAGTAAATGCGCCAGTACATCGTAAAAAGGCTTAGATACAAAGTGTGCTATTTCGTTATCTCTATTAACAACAAGACCTAAAATAGGGGTTTGTACTCGCCCTACCGAAAGCACATTACCAAACCCTGCTTTTTGCCCAGCTAGTGTGTATGCACGTGTTAAATTCATACCAAATAGCCAATCAGCACGAGAGCGCGCTAAAGCAGATACACTTAACGGAATAAAATCTCGATTAGAACGCATAGTACCCAGTGATTTTTTTACCGCCGATAAGTTTAAATCACTAATGAGTAAACGTTGCGTACTCTGCTTTTTAGCCTGACTTATTTTAGCTTCTTCAATTACTTGATCGACTAGTAGCTGGCCTTCACGGTCTGGATCGCCAGCGTGAATAAGTTGCGAGGCTTGTTTAATTAATTTTTTTAAAACAGTGAGCTGTTTGCGAGTTTTGGTTTTGGCTTTTAACTTCCACTGTTCAGGTATTATAGGTAAGTGTTCAAACTGCCACTTTTTAAAGCGCTCATCGTAATCATCGGGTTCTGCTTGTTCTAGCAAATGTCCAATACACCACGACACACAATCGCCATTAGCGACTTCTATATAACCATCATATTTTTTATGTGGTTTTGGTAACGCATCAGCAATAGCGCGTCCAAGTGAAGGTTTTTCTGCAATGTAGAGTTTCATAGCCTGCTCATCACTGTTTATATAAACAGTAGTCTAGCACAGCTATTTTAAAGGAGGGAACTTTTTGTAACTATTGGCTAGCTGGGCTTTTTTTGTCTTTTGTTAAAATATAAATAAGCGGAAGATAACAAACAACAACGGTGCCTATATTAATAAATGGCAATAAGGTTTTATAAATGTATGTACTATAAGAAAGATCCCATAAATGGCGGTCGACTAATCTAAATAGCTGTAAAATTGGTGCCATAATAACAACCAATTGACCTAATACGCATTGCCATAAATAAACCTTATCTTTTAAACCCAGATATGCGATGAGTGCCATCCAAGCAATATCATTAAAGGCCCAAACAAGGTATCGATAAACATAAATCCCATTATCAAACTCTTTCAAGTAAGGATGAATAATGGTTCCATATAAAAAAAAAGCGGCTGTAATTAAAGCGAAACGCAGGGCCAAATAATCTTTTCTAAAATAAAAGATGAAAATAGCAGGGCTTAAAATAAACACCCAACTAGTATCTAATATCAATATAGTCTTTAAAAACCATTCAGGCATTAGAGTTAATCAAGTTTTTTTTCATCATCGTCATTACCACCGCCATTTCCTGGCATATGACTAAACTTATCGACCTTTTTCATAAACTATTCCGTTACATTTGTTAAAGAAAGCATACTTTATGATAAATAAGTGTGTTTGCCAATAAAAGTTATCTTACATCTATAGGAGCTGACTCTTTTGCTTTACCTTGTAATATAGATATTTCTACTCGGCGATTCCTGCGGCGATCTTCATCGGTGTCATTCGGTACAAGTGGTCGTGTTTCAGCTCGACCAACCACCATCATTCGGGTTTTATCAAATCCTTGGACTTTTTGCAGTTCACTTGCAACGGCTACAGCACGCTTTGATGATAGGTCCCAATTATTAATATATAACTCATTCGATACCTGAAAATCATCTGTATGGCCAGATACTGTTATTTCACCGGGTACATCTTTTAACAGCACACCGATATCTTGAATTATAGGTTTAAACTTAGGTTGTAAAAATGCACTACCTGAAGGAAATGAACCATTCTCTCTAATGCGAATAATTATTTGCTGCCCTAAAGACTCAAGCTCAATTGCGCCATCGATTATTTGCTTTTCAAGCTGCTGCGCTATCTTTTTAACAAGCTCGTTAGTTTGCTCCTGATCGGCTGCTGAAGTTGCTTGCTCAGAAGATTCTTCTTGTGAGGTACTACGAGATTCGCCACCGCGTTTATCCCCGCGCTGTTCTTGCCTGCCGCCTGCTGAGCTTTCATCGCCAGCCTGAAACTCTAACATTTGTTGAGTCATTTCGACTGTTTGCTGCTGAATGGTTTCTATTGGGGTTGGCTCTGGTTTACCTGGGGTAAACTCCATGGCAATAACAGAGGTCCCTTTAGGGATGTCTTTTACTTCAATTTTATTCTGCACACCAAAAGCAAACTTCATAGAGCCCGCAATTTGTTTAAACTTAAGTACATCCATTTCTGAAAACGCGAGCAAGAGTACAAAAAAGCACATTAACAGTGACATTAAATCGGCAAACGTTCCCATCCATGCAGGTAGACCTGGTGGTGGGCATTTGCACTCTTGATCAGACATAGTTACTCCTCGGTATCTACTTTGCGTTTAGATTCAGCTAAGTAATTTTTCAAAATACCTTCGATTACTTTTGGATTCTGACCATCTTGTATACCTAAAATAGCATCCAAAATTAAACGCTGATTCATAGCTTCCTCATCTTTACGCAGTTCAAGTTTTACCTGAATAGGAATTGCCACTACATTGGCTAAAAACGCGCCATATAAAGTTGTTAATAGTGCTACTGCCATTGCAGGACCAATTGCCTTCGGGTCATCCATGTTAGACAACATTGCAACCAAACCAATTAGAGTACCAATCATGCCCATTGCAGGCCCTATATCAGCTAACGACTTAAATAAACCCGCGCCCAATTCATGGCGAGTCGTAGTTAGAGAAATATCTTTTTGAAGTGTAGCGCGAACTACATCTGCATCATGGCCATCAACGAGCATATCGACGCCTTTGCGCATAAAGGGGTTTGGAATTTCAGCTTCTTCGAGTGCTAAAAAACCGCCTTTACGAGCTGAATCAGCAAGTTCTACTGCTTTTTCGATAAGTATTTCTGGCGTTTCGATTTTAAACATAAACGCTTTGGCAACAACTTTACCTATCCCCAAAAATTGCGACATAGTGAAGTTTGATAAAACAATAAAGAGTGAACCACCAAATACAATAACCACAGACGGGGTATTGTAAAACATAGCCATTTCACCGCTACTACTCATAAACATAGACATGACAATTAAGCCAATTGCGCCTAGGATCCCGATTATGGTTGCTAAATCCACATTTCCTCCAGAAGTTTCATGCTTAATGGCCTTATCATAAACTTTTATTATTAACTGCTTATCGGCAACATATTGAATTGCTTAAGCCATTTTTATAAATAAACATAAAAAGCAGCCTTTAGCACTATCTTAGGTCAAGTTATAAGGGCTACCTAATTATCAATTGATTTATTAAACCAACAGACCGCTATTAAGGCTTTATTAATGCACTTGAAATATAATTTAACGTTATAAAGGTAAAAAACCAATATCATCCTTTGACCTAGTTTAGCATTCCCCCTAAAATTGACCCTAAATTTATTATGTAAGCTGAAATAAAGATGGCGACTAAAAAACCTGAAAACTTAAGTTTCGAACAAGCACTAGAAGAATTATCTACAATCGTTAGTGACATGGAACAAGGTGACTTATCGCTTGAGCAATCGTTAAAGCAATTTGAGCGTGGAATTGCATTAGCAAGTGCTTCATCAGGGAAATTACAGCAAGCAGAACAAAAAGTATCAATTTTGATGGGGAATGGCGAAAAGTCAGTACTTACAAATTTTGATAATGATATGGAATAGCTGTGAGCATAAAAAATCATATTGAACGTGCTCAAAAAGATGTAGTAGCGACCTTACAACAGCATTTTAACCAGCCTCTAGATACAGAAGAAACGGTAAAGAACGCCACCCAGTATGGATTATTTAATGGCGGTAAAAGATTACGTCCATTTTTAGTTTATGCCACAGGTAAAATGCTCGGCGCAAACCATCAAGACTTAAACGTACTTGCTGCTGCAATTGAGTGTATTCATAGCTATTCGTTAGTCCATGATGACTTACCAGCAATGGATGATGACGACTTACGCCGCGGACGCCCTACTTGTCATATAGAGTTTGGCGAGGCAAATGCAATTTTAGCCGGTGATGCTCTTCAAACTCTTGCTTTTGAGCTTATTGCGAATCACAAATTTGAATGCTCATCGCAAACACAAGTAAAAATGATTGCTACACTTGCCCATGCATCAGGCCTTCAGGGTATGGTTGGCGGACAAGGCCTTGATATAGCAGCAACTGATAAAGTAATTACCGTACAAGAGCTTGAGCGAATACATAAGCTAAAAACCGGGGCTCTAATTAATTGCGCAATTACACTTGGTGCACTGTGCAGTGAAAAGGCTGATCAACAAACCTTAGAAAATTTAAGTGTTTTTGGGTATGCTATAGGGCTAGCATTTCAAGTACACGACGACATTTTAGATGTTGAAGGCGATACAGTTATTTTAGGAAAGCCACAAGGCTCCGATATTGCCGCGAATAAAGCGACATATCCGGCGTTATTAGGTATGCTAGGCGCTAAAGAAAAGGCGCAGAATTTAATACAACAAGCCCATGAAGCGTTAGCAAATATAGATGCTGACACAACACTTCTTGCGTCGCTAGCAAATTACCTAATTGAGCGTGACCACTAATTTTTGCTCATACGTATTGCAATTAGCACTGACATTATTACTCAACATTAATTATTCGTAAAAGCTTTGGATTAATTAATGTTAGCGAAGGATATATATAAAACCATGACACTTGATAGTAGCAAGTATCCATTACTTAATTTGGTTGACGAGCCAGCCCAATTGCGTGACTTAGCGCAAGACAAACTCCCTGCATTTAGCAATGAGCTGCGCGATTATTTACTCAACTCAGTATCGCAAAGTAGCGGTCATCTAGCGTCTGGTTTAGGGACGGTTGAACTAACCGTTGCGCTGCATTATGTTTATAACACTCCAGACGATCGCCTAGTTTGGGACGTGGGTCATCAAGCTTATCCGCATAAAATCCTTACTGGTCGTCGCGAGCAAATGCACACTATTCGTCAAAAAGACGGTTTACACCCTTTTCCTTTTCGCGATGAAAGTCAATACGATACGTTTAGCGTAGGCCATTCAAGCACGTCTATTTCAGCTGCTTTAGGCATGTCTATTGCCGCACAAAAAGAAGGTAAAGGTCGAAAGTCTGTTGCCATTATTGGCGACGGGGCTATAACCGCAGGCATGGCATTTGAAGCGATGAATCATTTAGGTGATGTAAAATCAGACATGCTTATTATTTTAAATGATAACGAAATGTCGATTTCTGAAAATGTTGGCGCATTAACAAATCACTTTGCCCGTATTTTATCGGGTAGCTTTTATACTAACATTCGTGAAGGTAGTAAAAAGTTACTCTCAGGTGTACCTCCTGTAAAGCAACTTGCCAGTAAAATGGAAGAGCACATTAAAGGCATGATGATCCCGGGTACCTTCTTTGAAGAATTAGGCCTAAATTATATTGGTCCAATTGATGGTCACGATGTAAACATGCTTGTTGATACGCTACGTAATATGCGTAATTTAAAAGGCCCACAGCTTCTACATATAAAAACACAAAAAGGTAAGGGCTATAAACCAGCTGAAGCCGATCCTATTGGCTACCATGGTGTACCAAAATTCGATCCGAGCACAACTAGTCTGCCTAAATCTAAACCTAGTGCTGCTACTTTTTCAAAAGTATTCGGTGATTGGTTATGCGATATGGCCGAGCAAGATAGCAAGTTAATGGCTATCACGCCTGCAATGCGCGAAGGCTCAGGCATGGTACGCTTTTCTAAAGAACATCCAGATCAATATTTTGATGTCGCCATTGCTGAGCAACATGCTGTTACTTTAGCTGCTGGTTTTGCCTGTGAAGGTTTAAAACCTGTTGTTGCTATTTACTCAAGCTTTTTACAACGTGCGTATGACCAATTAATACATGATGTTGCACTGCAAAACTTACCTGTATTATTTGCCATTGACCGCGCCGGTATTGTTGGAGCCGATGGTGAAACTCATCAAGGCGCATACGATTTAAGTTTTATGCGCTGTATTCCAAATATGGTGATTATGGCGCCAAGCGATACCAACGAGTGCCGTCAAATGCTGTACACCGGCTATAAAGCAAATTGCCCAGTTGCTGTTCGTTACCCTCGCGGTAGTGCAGGTACTGCAGACATTGAAAGCACTATGCAACTGCTTGAAATAGGTAAGGCAGATACAATTAAGAACGGCAGTAAAATTGCCATTTTATCGTTCGGTACATTACTTGAAAATGCACAGCTTGCTGCAGATGAATTAGATGCAACGCTTGTTAATATGCGTTTTATTAAACCACTTGATACCGCACTTTTAAATGAGCTTGCAACTAGCCACGATGTAATTGTTACGCTTGAAGATAATGCGATTGCTGGCGGTGCCGGCTCTGCAGTTAACGAATTCTTAGCAACGCAAAAAGCTGATATTAATATCCTTAACTTAGGTATTCCTGATGAGTTTATTAAACACGGCACCCAAGATGAAATGCACGATGAAATGGGGTTAGGCGAGCAAGGAATATTAACCGCTATTAAAGCGTTTATTAATTAACTTCCTATACATCTAAAGTTGAGCATATTAAAAAAGGAGCCTAGGCTCCTTTTTTAATATCAAATATTGCTGATCAGCGCATCCACACTTTAATATCAGCTAGGCCATTGCTTTGTAAAATACCTAATTGTTGATCAACGTTAGAATTTTGTTCAAACTCAAATGCATCAAGCTGATCATCAAACGTAATATTTGCAACACCATCACCACCGCGCTTTTTAACTTGGTGTAGTGAAATATCAGCTAGGTTAATAGATGTTTCCCAGCTAATTACCTGCCCACCCAAAAGTGGTAATGGATAAAATGACCAACCAATTGATGCCGTGATATTAGTTGTTTTTCCATTTGGTAATTGGAATAAATTAGCCGCTATTACTTTACAAAGATCTGAAGCATAGCTGTCTATTTTATTGCATTTAAAATCACGTAATAATAGTAAAAACTCATCACCACTCCAACGTGCCACATAGTCAGAGCCCTGCGTACGCGAATTTAATAATGCAGCCATTTGCTGTAAGCAGCTATCACCTGCAATTGGGCCATAGGCATCATTGATACGGCTGAAATTATCAAAGTTAATAATTACCAGCACCAGTGACTTGCCTTGTGCCTGCAGCGATTGTGAATTACGTTGAAAGTGTTCAATATCTTTAGGGAGTTGATCAAACAAAAAGCGACGGCTACGCAGCCCTGTTAACTCATCTGAGTGACTAACTAATTTAAGCTGTGAATTCACTTGGCCTAATTTATCATTAGCTTGACGAAGCTCTAAGGTACGCTCGGTGATCAAGCCCTCTAATGCTTCTTGTTTTCTACGCTCTTGCGCTCTAAACACCCAAAAAATAAGGTAGAAAAGCAAAATAAAGCCACTGGTAATTAAAAGCCTAAAGTAAATAGTTTCGTCAAAGCGCTCAGGCACTACAAAACCGTATTCTACTTCTTGCGCTTTAGTCCAGTCTTCACCTTGGCGCTTCGCTTCTAATTGAAACAAAAACGAGCCTGGAGGCAAGTTAGTATAAATAGCTTCACGTCGCGTATTAGCATAGCGCCAGTCACTATCTAAGCCACTTAGTTTATATCTAAATTCAATACTGTTTGGTGCATAATAATCAATAGCTGTGTAAGTTAGCGTTATATCACGCTCGTCTGTTTCTAATGATGGTTTTTTACCAAGCGCAGCGGTGGTTAAATGACGAAGTGGTGTTGTTATTGTTTCTATTGTTGGCTTTAATGCAAGCACACCAAATAGCTCTACATTTTTAGGTATTTCAACAACACCTTGTAAGCTTGGGTACCAAATAGAATTGCCGGTGTCTGCTACCGCATCATGCCCAAGTCCACTACAACATTGATTCGCTTTACCATCGAGTTGACGGTCAAAAGATGAAATCACTTCTTCAACTTTTAAGCTTTTTATCTCTGTTTTAAATTGCTCTACAGGCATTCTGTAAACACCTTTCATGGTGCTTACCCAAACATGTTTTAACTTTTCATCATATTCTAGGCTAAATATAGACCCATACGGTAAACCATTAGCTGCATCGAGTTGACGCCACTGCCCTTGCGTACTTCTGTAAAAAAGCCCATCGTTAAGAGAGCCGATTAAAATACCCACGCCATCTATATGTAGCACGCTAGTTACGTATGCACTTTCAAGTGTTGTTTGGTCACCAATTTTTTCAATGCCACGGTCTGTAAAGTAATATGCGCCTTTACTAGTACCAATCACACCAAAGTTTGTTTTATCCAATACGTAGGTAATAAACTTACTACCTAAAAAAGCGTTATATGCAAAAGGCGTTAAACCAGCATAATTTAATCGATATAAACCGCGTCCGGTACCAATCCAAAAACCGCCTTTACTAGAGCGACTTATTGCAAATACCGGGTTATCGCGAAGCGCTCGACCAGGGACGGTATAAAGTGTCTTGTTTTCAAAAACAAATAAGCCGCGCCCCGTGGCTATATATAATCGCTCACCATCGAATTGTAGATCGTGTACTGACGCGTATCCATATTTACTACTTGGAACTAAATTAATAAAACTTTTATCTAAATCGAAATAACCAATGCCGCTTTTGTTAGCAACCCACAGTTTTCCATCTGGAGCTTGGCTAATAGCCATAACAGACTCGGTCATATCTGAAACTGCTGAATGCCTTTCTACCCGCCCTTCATGGGCAAGCCATAAGCCTTCACTAAAACTTGCTAACCAAACGTTATTTTTATCATCTCTAAAAATATCAGCAAACCATATGCTTTGATCAAGTTGGCTTGGTTCTACCCATTGCCACTCACCGGTTTTATCTCTAAATAATAAACGTCCATAAGTCGAAACCCATAAGCCACCATCGGTATCACTCATAAACTTATAAACGGCTGAGTTATTTGCATTTGGTAAAGGAAAAGGTCTTAGTTCGTCATCTAAATCTAAAAAGTATGCACCTAGCTCAGAGGCTATATACAAATTACCGTTTAAGAATGATAAATCGTGCACTATGGTTTGCGCTAAGCGCTCTGGTAACGATATTTTAGCGGTAAGCTCTAAACGTAGTTTAGAGAAATCTGATGAGTTTTTAGTAAGGCGTAATAAATGACGATCATTAACTAGCCAAATACCTTCTGGAGAGAGTGCCATTTGGCTAACAGAGCCAACAATTTGGGTAATTACGGTAGCATTAACAATAGGTAGGGGGCCATTTACTTGAGTGCGTAAATCAACTTGCCCTCTATCTACATAGTATAAACCATTAGCCGCAATCCATATGCTGCCTTTGGAGTCCTCAAGAATATCTCTTACTGGACCTTTAATATTAAACTCTTGTGCTGCAAATGTGGCAGGATTAATAACTACCAAGCCACTTTTAGTACCTACCCATAATAAGCCACTAGAATCGACTAAAAGTTTATTAATACCATTACTAGGCAAGAACGGGCTATTTTGCGTGTTGTAGTTTGTAAATGTTGTGCCATCAAAACGGCTTAAGCCAAACTGAGTACCAAGCCACATATAGCCTTGCTGGTCTTGTACTACGCTTTTAAGTGATTGCGAAGGTAGACCATCTTTTATATTCCATTGCTTAACTACGTAATCACTAATTGAAGCCCAACTTGGTGTCGCGCACAACATCAGTACACAAACCAGTAAAAATCGCATCATATTGCTGCCACCTAGTTAAACAAATCAAATATAAAAAATTAAAAGGGTAGTAAACCCACTTTTATTAGCGCCTGTAAGCATATAAGCGAAAAAACGCCCGCAAGTATATCATCGGCCATAATACCTAAACCACCATGTACTCGTTTGTCTAGCATACGGATTGGGCCAGGTTTTGCTATATCAAAAAAGCGAAATAACAAAAAACCAACGAGTAATGTTTGCCAGCTAAGTGCTGCACCAATCATTGTAATGTAATAACCTGCCACTTCATCCCATACAATAGCAGGATGGTCGTGCACGCCTAAATCATCAGCCGTTTTACCGCAGGCCCATATACCAAATATACTGATCACTACGGCAAACACAATTTGCAACCATAGCGGATAATACATAGTCATAAAAATGAATGGCAGTGCAGCAAAAGTGCCAAATGTACCAGGTGCTTTAGGGGCTAACCCAGTACCAAAACCCAAACCAAAAAACTGATGTGGGCGCTTTAGATTAAACTTTCGGTTTTTGTTCAAACCAGCTCCTTTGCAAAATGCTCAAAACCTTGCTGCTTAAAATCAAACTTTTCACCGTTGTGTAAAAGTTCAATTTGACCATCGCCACTTTTAATTTGGCCTATGCATGTTGCATCTACACCATATTGACGCAGTTTTATATCTAGCATACTTTTATTGCTATCAGGTACAGTAAAAATCAATTCGTAATCATCACCGTAACTTAGAATAAATGGCAGCTGCTGATTAAAATCAAGGCTTGCTTGCATTGCATCTGAAGTCGGAATACTTTCAATATTCACAACTGCATTTACTTGCGACATATCAAGTATATGACTTAAATCAGCGATTAAACCGTCCGATACATCAATAGCCGATGATGCAAGGCCTCGCAATACCTGCCCAGCAGCAACACGCGGTGTTGGAAAGTCAAAGCGCTTATTTAAGTACTTTAAATGCTCTGGCTCAATACTTATACCTTGTTTGCGAGACTCAATTGCAAGTCCAGCGTCACCTAGCGGACCTGTAACATAAATCCAATCACCCACTTTCGCACCACTACGGCGAAGTGCAGTCCCTTCTGGTACAGTCCCTTTTGCACAAATAGTGATAGTTAATGGACCCTGAGTAGTATCGCCACCTATAATTTGCACATTAAAGTATTCTGCAATTTCATGCATGCCTTCAGTAAACTCTTCAATCCACTTTGGGTCAATACTTGGCAAGGTTAACGCAACTGAAACCCACGTTGGCTCAGCGCCCATGGCCGCTAAATCACTTAAATTAACAGCAAGCGCTCTGTGGCCTAATGCACGAGGGGAAATATCATCAAAAAAGTGTACGCCAGCAACAAGAGTATCTGTTGTAACGGCAAGTTGGCAGTTTTGTGGAACGGTTACTAAAGCGCAATCATCCCCTATACCTAGGTTTACATCACGACGGGTGATCCCGCGACCTTTAAAGTAGCGGTTAATTAATTCAAATTCCTTCATACACAAAAAAGCCGGCCTATGCCGGCTCCCCTCTTTAACGGTTACTTACTTGCGTAAATGCTTAACAGCTTTATCAAGTACACCGTTTACAAATTTATGGCTGTCTTCAGCGCCAAATATTTTGGCCAGCTCGATACCTTCGTTGATAGCAACTTTATAAGGTACATCGTCGCGGAACTTAAGTTCATAGCTGCTTAAACGTAAAATTGCGCGCTCAACCATATCTAAGTCATTAAACGGACGTGTTAAATGTGGCGATACAGCTTCATCTAGTTGCTTGTAATTTACAGCAACACCTGTCGCTAGGTCTTTAAAGTATTCAACATCAATTTTAGTAACGTCTGTTTCGATCAACATTTGTTGTTCGATATCGGCAATTAAATTGCCACTTATTTGCCAAGAATAAACGGCTTGGAGTGCTAAGATACGTGCTTTACGTCTTGCTGCTGGTTTCACAAAAATTCCTTAAACTTAAATTTTATCTAACACATTAACCATTTCAAGCGCGCCTAAAGCAGCTTCGCCGCCTTTATTGCCCATTTTGGTGCCAGCACGCTCAATTGCTTGTTCAATGCTTTCTGTGGTTAATACGCCAAATGCAACCGGGATATCATACTCAAGTGATACTTGCGCAAGACCTTTGTTTGATTCGCCAGCAACTAGGTCAAAGTGTGGTGTACCACCTCTGATCACTACGCCTAATGCGATGATTGCATCATACTCTTTTTTTGCCGCAACGCGTTTAGCCGCTAAAGGTAATTCTACCGCGCCTGGTACATAAATAACGGTAATGTCGTCATCAGATACGCCGCCAGTGCGTTTTAGCTCATCAACAGCACCTGCAAGGAGGCTGCTGCCAATAAAGTCATTAAAACGAGAAATGACAATGGCAAATTTCTTGCCTGGAGCGTACTTACTACCTTCAATAATTTTCATTTGATAACCCTAAAAATAAGTTCAAGCGGTTGCGATTGCGCAAAAATTGCTGCGCATCATACCATAAAAATAAAATAATAGCCTAGTTTAAGCGTGATGCTTATTGTGGCTCAATGTAATCAACAACTTCTAAATGAAAGCCCGAAAGTGCATGATACTTTTTAGGACGACTCATTAAACGCATCTGTTTAATTCCCAGATCTGCAAGTATTTGCGAACCTACGCCAACAGTACGAGATGTACCTTTGAATTTACGTGGCGTAACGCTTTCGCCAACATCAGCTGCTGCAAATGCTTTTACAGTTGCCTCTAACTCTTCAGTGCTTTCTTGCTTACCTAAAATAACTAAAGCACCTTCATTTTTAGCAATATAGGCCATTGCTTCAGAAAGGCCCCAGCTGCGGTCAGCACTTCTGTCTGAAAGTAGGATATCGTTAAAAGTGCTTTGCAAATGTACACGTACATTTGTCGGTTCTTGCTCTTTTATGTCGCCATTAAGCAATACGTAATGTAATTGGCCGTCAATTGTGTCTTTGTAAGTCACTAAATCAAACTCACCGTGAACAGTAGGCAACTTACATTTTGCAACTTGCTCAATTGTCGTTTCATTTAAGTTACGGTATTCAATTAAATCAGCAATAGTACCAATTTTAATATCGTGCTCTTTAGCAAACACTTCTAAATCAGGGCGACGCGCCATGGTGCCGTCAGCATTGAGTATTTCAACAATAACTGATGATGCTTCAAGCCCAGCTAAACGTGCTAAATCACAGCCAGCTTCAGTATGTCCTGCGCGAGTTAATACGCCACCAGGTTGTGCCATAATTGGAAAAATATGACCAGGCTGAACAATATCAGTTGGCACTGCGCCTTTTGCTATAGCCGCTTGCACTGTGCGCGCTCTATCAGCAGCAGAAATACCGGTTGTAACACCTTTTGATGCTTCTATCGACATTGTAAAGTTAGTCGAAAATGCAGCACCATTGTTTTTAACCATTAACGGTAAATCAAGTTGCTCACAACGATCTTGTGTCATGGTTAAACAAATTAAACCACGGCCATGAGTCGCCATGAAGTTAATCGCTTCAGCGCTAATATGCTCAGCAGCTATTATTAAATCGCCTTCATTTTCTCTATCTTCATCATCCATTAAAATAACCATTTTACCGGCTTTAATATCATCGATGATTTCTTGTGCGCTGTGTAAATTCATAAATTTGCTCGTGTAAGTTATCAGTTTCGTTATTTAATAAAACCCGCTTTTGCGAGTAAGCTCATCGAAATATCAGAGCCCGTTGGTTGCTCTGCACCTTTTATAAGGCGCTCTAAATAACGTGCAATTTGATCGACTTCTAAATTAACTTGAGTACCTACTTTAAAATGAGCAATTGTGGTCTGCTCACTCGTGTGTGGGACAATTGTTAATTTGAATTTATTGCCCTCTACAGCGTTTACTGTCAGGCTTATACCATCAATACATACCGAACCTTTGTACGGAATGTATTTCATTAAATTTTCGTCGGTTGTAAGCCAATATTCTGTTGCTCGCGCATTTGCTGCAATACTTGTGATAGTCGCAATGCCATCAACATGGCCAGATACTAAATGACCGCCCAAACGCGAAACTGGTTGCATGGCTTTTTCAAGATTAACCGTTTGCCCTAAAGCATAGTGAGCAAAACCGGTTAAACCAATCGTCTCGTTAGATAAATCAGCACTAAAGCCGTCAATATGTTTATCAACTACGGTTAAGCAAACACCATTGGTTGCAATGCTGTCGCCTAGCTTTACATCTTTCATATCAAGATCAGCACTTTGAATGCGAATAGCTAAGTCGCCTTGTTTTTTTTGTAATAAAGCAATTTTGCCTGTGGCTTCTATTATTCCAGTAAACATAGCGCTACTCTTTTTTATTAAGTGGTTTTAATGAGCTTTTAACGCGGTGATACGTAAATCGTCACCAATGCGCGCACATTCATTAAATGTTAAATTAACGGTGTTTTGCATACTCGTCAATTCAGGAAAATTAACTAAACTTTTTGCATCATGGCCCATTAATTTAGGCGCCAAATAAAAAACAAACTCGTCAACTAAATCAAGCTCTGTCATTTTACCAGCAAGTGTTGCTCCGCTCTCAAGCCAAACATTATTAAACTGCAGTTGCCCAAGCTTTTCTAAAACAGCCTGTAAATCAACTTTACCGTTACTTTCACTTACTTCAATATGCTTTACAAAATGCGGCCATTGCAGGGATTTATCAACCTTAGTCGTAAATATAATTACATCACTTTGGATTTTAAATAAAGCAAGGTCAGGTGTTAAGCGATTTTGAGAGTCAATTATAACACGCACGGGCTGGCGAAGCGGTAAATCGGTAGGTAACGTGCAAGGCAACTCGCTTAGTCGCACATTAAGTTTAGCATCGTCTACTAACACGGTATCGGCACCGGTTAAAATAGCGCAGCTTTGCGCTCGGTATAACTGTACATCTTGGCGAGCTGCGGAACTTGTGATCCACTTACTTTGCCCATTTTTAAGCGCTGTTTTACCATCTATGCTTGCTGCCATTTTACAGGTCACATAAGGTAAGCCTTGTTCCATTCGCTTAAAAAAGCCAACGTTAAGTGCGCGAGCTTGTGATTCAAGTAATCCATAAGCAACGTCAATACCGGCGTCGCTCAGTATTTTAAGGCCTTTGCCTGCAACTTGTGGATTTGTATCAACCATAGCAGCAATTACTTTTACTACGCCTGCCTTTTTTAAGCCTTCAGCACACGGTGGCGTACGCCCATAATGACTACAAGGTTCGAGCGTTACATAAGCGGTAGCGCCTTGTGCACTGTTGCCCCCCATAGCTAACGCGTTTACTTCAGCGTGCCCTTGGCCTGCTAATTGATGAAAACCCTCACCAATTATTTGATTGTTTTTAACTAATACACAGCCAACATTAGGATTAGGCGTTGTAGTAAACCGCCCTTTTTTGGCAAGTTCTATGGCGCGTGCCATATACATTTCGTCTTGTTCGGTAAAAATAGTTTGGCTTTGCATTGTTACTCCCCTAAACGGGCAATTTCTTCGCCAAATTCGCGTATGTCTTCAAACGAGCGATAAACAGAAGCAAATCTTACGTACGCAACTTTATCGAGTTTTTTAAGTGCTTCCATAATACATTCGCCCACCAAATGGCTTGAAATTTCTCGCTCACCCGTTGCGCGTAGTTGTGATTTTATTATATTTACAACTTCATCTACTTGCTCTGTACTCACTGGGCGTTTTTCGAGTGCGCGATTTAAGCCATTTAAAAGCTTATCCTCGTTAAACGGTTCCCGGCTGCCATCTTGCTTAACAACGCGAGGCATAACCAGTTCAGCGCCTTCAAATGTAGTAAAGCGCTCGTGGCAATCATTACATTCACGACGTCTGCGAACTTGATGGCCTCCGCCTACAAGGCGTGAGTCAATTACTTTAGTATCTTTTGCGGTACAAAATGGACAATGCATAACTCGGTACTTCCGTTTTAAAACAAAAAAGACCGCTAAATAGCGGCCTTTTATCTTAGCAAAAAACTAAACAGTTGTGATCTAAATTACTACTGCTTATGCAATTAAGCGTATACAGGTAATTTTGCACAAATAGCTTTTACTTTTTCTTTAACTTGCGCCTGTACAGATTCATCAGTGATGTTATCTAGTACGTCACAAATCCAGCCAGCAAGCTCTTTTGACTCTACTTCTGTAAAACCACGACGAGTGATTGCAGGAGAACCAATACGCAAACCAGATGTTACAAATGGTGAGCGTGGATCGTTTGGCACTGAGTTTTTATTAACTGTGATGTTAGCGTTGCCTAGGGCAGCGTCCGCATCTTTACCAGTGATATCTTTATCGATTAAATCAAGTAAAAATAAGTGGTTTTCAGTTTTGTCAGAAACGATTTTGTAGCCACGTTCTTGCATAACTGCAACCATTGCTTTTGCGTTTTTAACAACTTGTGTTTGGTATACTTTAAACTCTGGTTGAAGTGCTTCTTTAAATGCCACTGCTTTTGCTGCAATAACATGACATAAAGGACCGCCTTGGCCACCAGGGAAAACAGCGCTATTAAGCTTTTTGTAAATAGCTTCGTCGCCACATGCAGAAATAATTAAACCACCACGAGGGCCTGCAAGTGTTTTATGCGTAGTTGTTGTTACAACGTGTGCATGAGGAACTGGGCTTGGGTAAACGCCTGCCGCAATTAAGCCGGCAACGTGAGCCATATCAACAAACAGGTAAGCACCTACTTTATCAGCAATTTCACGGAACTTAGCCCAATCAACAATACCTGAGTACGCTGAGAAACCACCAATAATCATTTTTGGTTTATGCTCAAGTGCTAGCGCTTCAACTTGTGCGTAATCAATTTCGCCCGTTGCTTCATCTAGTCCGTATTGAATTGCATTGTAAAGCTTACCAGAGAAGCTTACGTGAGAACCGTGAGTTAAGTGACCACCATGAGCTAAGCTCATACCTAATACAGTATCGCCTGCATCTAACAATGCTAGAAAAACAGCCGCATTTGCTTGCGAACCAGCATGTGGCTGTACGTTAGCATAGTCAGAACCAAATAATTCGTTAGCACGGTCAATTGCTAATTGCTCAACAACATCTACATGCTCACAACCGCCATAATAACGTTTGCCTGGGTAACCTTCTGCGTATTTGTTTGTAAGCTGTGAACCCTGCGCTTCTAGTACGCGTGGGCTACAGTAGTTTTCTGAAGCGATTAGTTCGATATGCTCTTCTTGGCGAGCAGTTTCTTTGGTTATCGCGTCAAATAACTCTGGATCAAAATCCGAAATATTCATGCTACGTTCTAACATTGGGGTCTCCTAGGGCAACGTGTATGGTGTTTTTTAGAGGCTTTATTGTACGCTTTAAACGACTCTTTGCCTACGCTCTTAAGTTGAGGATATTTAAACAGGGATTGAAACTATTTCACAGCTCTTTTAAGATGATATTTTTTTATAAAGCCATAATAATTTTAAATGAATTATATTCACTACATTTAATTAGTAAATATAACTAAGTGTATTCATCCGTATAAAGTTATAAAAAAAGCGGCTCAAGCCGCTTTTCCTTTTAATTTAACTTAGCCTAATTTAGCGAGCATTTCGGTACGTAACTCGTCGTAATCGGCGTTCATATCGCTTGCTAGGCATGGTTTTGCTAGTGCATCAGCAAGTGGTTTTGGCATACCTAATTCAATATTTAGAATACCCTCTACGCTTTCTTTAAACTTAGCAGGATGAGCTGTCGCTAAAAAGATACCCGCTGCACCAGGTGCCCGATTTTCAACAAGACCTTGGTAAGCAATAGCAGTATGAGGCTCCGCAACATAGCCAGTTTGTTGAATTTTTTTCATCACGGCTTGCGTGTCTTGCTCGTTTACGCTTGTTGAATAAAAATTATCGTAGCTAAACCAGTTATTATCTAACATTGTTTGTACACGCGGCCAATTGTTTGGCTTACTTACATCCATCGCATTTGAAAGCGACTCAAGCGTTGCGTTTGGCGTCCAGTTTTTATCAAGCATAAAGCGCGGCACAGTATCATTTTGATTTGTTGTTGCACTTAATTTGCCAACAGGTAAACCAATAACCGCACCAATCATTGCGGCACACACATTACCAAAGTTACCACTAGGTACTGATATATGTGCTGTTGCGCGTTTTTCTTTTGGTAGCTGTGCGATGGCTTCAAAGTAGTAACAAACCTGAGCAACTAAACGGCTAATATTAATTGAATTAGCTGAGTTAAGCCCAAGTGTTGATTTAACTTCTTCATCTAAAAAGGCATTTTTAACTAGCTCTTGGCAATCATCAAAGCTGCCCTCAACTGCGTAACAATGAATATTGTTACCTAGCGTAGTAAATAGCTTTTGCTGAGCAAGTGAAATTTTGCCTTTAGGGTATAAAATAACAACATCGATATTTGGTTTATTGTAAAAAGCATGCGCTACAGCTGCACCGGTATCGCCCGATGTTGCTGTTAAAATAGTTACTTTCTCGTCTTTGTTAAACTGCGTTAAACACTCTGCCATAAAGCGACCACCAAAGTCTTTAAACGCAAGTGTAGGACCATGAAACAACTCTAAGCAGTATGTATTCTCTTCAACTTCCACCAGCTTAACTGGAAAGTTAAATGCATTTTTAACCATTTGTGTCACAGTGTCGCTTGGCAGCTCATCACCAATTAGGTGAGATAATATTTTACCACTGCGTGTAACAAAGTCCATATCAAGCAATGCATCAACATCGGACAGTGGGGCAAGGGATTCAGGGAAAAACACACCTTGATTACGACCCAAACCTGTTTTTACGGCTTCAACGAACGACACTTTTTGTGAGCTATCTTTTAAATTATGTAATTGCATGACTACCTATCCTATAAAACTGTTAATTGACGCGTGCCGTCGTTATCTAATTTACAAATGTGGCAAAAGCCTTGCTCGTTAATGTAATTGGTTTCTAACCACTGCGCGCATTGCTGTGCAGCTTCAAGTGTTTTACACACACTAAATAAGGTTGGTCCTGCGCCCGAAATACTGACTATTTCAGCGCCCAGCGCTGGCAAGCTTGCTTTGGCTTCACTAAAGCCTTTTATAAGCGGTGCGCGGTAAGGTTCTGCTATTTCATCTTTCATTATGCTTAGCGCATCGTCAAAACGATTAGTTAACAGCAAGCTACTAAATGCCGACAAACGCTGAGCAAACTCAACACTTGCATGCATGTTCAACTCTTTTGGTAAAACAGAGCGCGCTTTTGCAGTGTTGAGTGAAAAACCAGGAAACGCAGCAACGTAGTACCAGTTTTCATCAACAGGCAGTGCAATCGATTTATCAGGAATTAAATCACCTGTTAACTGCAAGCCACCTAAATAACATGGCGTGATGTTGTCGTAATGACGACCGCCACTTACTACAGCTTCAAAGTCAGCCATCAGTTCAATAAGCTCAACCTGACTTAAATTAGTTTTTGCAAACTTATCAAGGGCAGCAAAAGTAGCCACGACCGAACATGCACTAGAGCCAAGCCCAGAGCCAATTGGTAAGTTCTTTTTAAGCTCGAGCTTTACGCTTGGCATAGTAGGCGCAACATGCGCTCTAAAATGCATTAAGCACTGGTACGCTAAATTTTCATTAGCATCACTTGGTAACTTGTGAGCGTACTCGCCTGTGCAAATAAATTCGTCGCTTGGTGCTGCGCTTACAACGGCTACATCACCTAACAAACTGCCATCAATTGGCGCAAGCGCTGCGCCAAGTGCATCAAAACCCACTGCAAAATTACCAATAGACGCCGGAGCATATACTTCAATCATAACGAGCTCCTAGCGCGATAACGTTTTTAAAATATCAGCAAATACACCCGCGGCTGTTACTTCCGAGCCGGCGCCATAACCACGAATTACAAACGGACGTGGCTGGTAGTATTGGCTTAAAATAGCCAGTGCGTTTTCACCATCACGAATGACACTAAGCGCATGCTTTGCATCTACCGCTTCAATACCTACTTTACAGTGGCCTTCTTTAATTGTGCCTACATAGCGAAGTACCCTACCCTCGCTCGCAGCGCTTTTGATACGGTCGTTAAAATCAGCATCTAAGCTTGGTAGTTTTGCCATAAACTCATCAACGCTATCACCTTGTGCAAAACCTGGTGGTAATACTGACTCAACTTCAATATCGCTTAGCTCTAATTTCATACCGGCTTCGCGAGCGATGATCAATAACTTACGTGCTACATCGGTACCCGATAAATCATCACGAGGATCTGGCTCAGTAAAGCCACTTTCTTTGGCTTTAATAGTTGCCTCAGAAAGTGATAAACCATCTTGAAGTGCGCCAAACATATACGAAAGTGAACCTGATAAAATACCGCTAAACTCTAATAACTCATCACCGGCACCAAATAATGACTGTAAGTTGTCGATTACTGGTAAGCCTGCACCAACGTTCGTTTCGTATAAAAATTTACGATTATTCTTTTGCGTTGCTGCAATTAAATCTTGGTAATACGTGTATGAGCTTGTTGTTGCTTTTTTATTGGCAGCAACCACATGAAAACCTGCATTTAAAAAGTCTACATACTGCGCAGCAAGTGCATCCGACGACGTACAGTCAACAAGCACAGGGTTTACTAAATGATTTTGCTTAACAAACTGCTCTACTAGTTTTAAATCAAACGCCTGCTCAGATGAGGCCAATTTTTGCTGCCAATCACCAAAAGCAATACCTTCACTATCAAGGTGTAATTGGCGAGAGTTAGCAACACCATACAAGTTGAGTTTAATATTACGTTTTTCAAGCCACGCTTGTTGGCGCTCAAGCTGATTAATAAGCTCTTGCCCTACTAAGCCACAACCTAGTAAAAACACATCAATTGACGGCACATGCGTGAAAAAGTTTTCATGGCATATTTTTACGGCGTCGTTACAAAGTTCGCCATCAATTACTGCTGAAATAGCACTTTCTGTAGAATCCTGTGCAATTGCCACAATATTTACTTGCGCTTGTGCAAGCGATGCAAAAAATTTAGCCGCTAAGCCACGGTGCGCGCGCATGTTGTCGCCCACTAAAGTAACAATGGCTAAATTGCGCTGCACTTGTACAGGCTCAATAAGCCCTGCTTGTAATTCAAGTTCAAATGCAGTTTGTAGCGCATCAAGTGCAAGTGCTAGGTCTGTTTCGTGTACACAAAAGCTAATGCTGAATTCGCATGATGACTGCGTGATCAATACAATTGATACGTTATCGTGAGCAAGCGCGTTAAATACCTTAGACGCCATACCTACTTTGCCTTTCATGCCTGGCCCTGAGACAGTTAGCATTGCAAGGTCTTGTAGGCTCGAAAGCGCTTTTACTGGCTCATCTGATGAATAATCGTTACCAATTAATGAGCCTTGTGCGTCTGGGTTATGCGTATTTTTAATTTCGCACGGCACGCCTGCTTTAGCACACGGTAAAATTGTTTTAGGGTGAAGTACTTTTGCACCAAAATAAGAAAGCTCCATCGCTTCTTTATAAGATAAAAAATCTACTTTAGTCGCTTTTTTAATATAACGAGGATCAGCACTGTATACACCATCAACGTCAGTCCAAATTTGGCAAATCTCAGCTTCTAAACATGCTGCTGCAATGGCTGCTGAGTAATCTGAGCCATTACGGCCAAGCGTTGTAAGCTCACCTTTATCATTACTCGCCGTAAAACCAGGCATGATATAGATAGTTGCAGGGCTTTCTTTAAGCACAGCTTGAAAGCGCGCTTTACTTGTTACTAAATCAGCCTCGGCGTCGATATAACCGCCAGTTGAAGCGATACAGCTTGTTGCTTCTAAGTATCTTGCATCGTGCGAGTTCAATAAAGCCTGCATTAAAGAAACACTAACGCGCTCTCCGAAGCTAATTACAAATGCGCGAACTTGATCAGGGCAACATTGTATAAGTGATACGCCATCTAGTTTATTTTTAAGCTCGCCTAAGTTTGGCCAACTTGTAACTACTACACCACTTTTTTCAACGTCAGCTTTCAAACCTTCACAGCGGCTAACTAATGCTTGCCATTGCTGCGAAAAGTCAGAGCCTTGTTCTGCAGCACTTGCAAGTGCAACTAGCGAATCGGTCATTCCACCTGGAGCAGAAAGTACCAAAAGCATTTCATCTTTTAATTGTGCTTTAACTAGCTGAGCTACCTGTTGTAAGCATGCATAGTCGGCAAGCGAAGACCCACCAAATTTTAAAACTCGCATTGTTTATGTTCCTCATCCCATAAAACGAAAAAAGGCCTGTGTTCTAAGTGAACACAGGCCTTTAAATTTGTTGCACCGACCTATGCCACTATCCAGTAAGAATGATGGTTGTAATAATAATGGTCAGTACGCGATTAATTGTTTTCATATGTTAAGACTGCCTTAACAAAGGCTATGCTGTCAACCCTAAATTAAAAGATAAAACAGCCTTTTTTAACATGAAAAAACCTAATGAATGCCAAATTTATGCAATATTTCGTTTAAGTTAGATTTATTGATAGGTTTATCGATAAAGTCTATTGCGCCAAGTTGTGCGACTCGTTGCTTCATTTTTTCTTGTATATCGGCAGAAATAACTAAAACAAAGCACTCTATTTTTTCTATTTTTATAGTCTCGAGTACTTGTATACCATCAACTTCGGGCATGGTGAGATCTAAGCACAATAAATCAAAGCTTTGTGCTCGTAAAAGTTCTAGAGCGTGCGCTCCATTTGTAGCTTGTTGTATTTGAGCGTCTATACATTCATTTAAACACCGCACGACTTGTTTACGGGCAACTGCAGAATCGTCACAGACTAATATCGAAAATTTCATCATGTTTACTACTACACAACCATCAAAGTTATTAAAAGGTTATTAAACTAATGCCTTCCATTGCATTTTAGACACTTTAACACGCCTCCAAGCACTCAGCGCATTAATAATTTAATACAATGATAAATATAGAATAAATCCGTTTAAGATATAATTAACCAAAGCAAATACTAATTAAGCCTACAATACATAACAGATAACGAATTTATTAATTTATACCTTGGTTTAAATACTTTGATACTACACGCTCACTTTTTGGATTTATCTTATTAAATTTTAACTTTTTTATTTATTTTTAGAGGTTTATTGACTAACTTTTAAATTACTATCGTAACGTTACAAAAATAATAAAGGATGAACAAGTCACTCATGTTACAAAAAAGTCTTTCTAAGAAGCTACTGACTAGCGTTTTATCCGTCTATTTTTTGCTTACCTTTGTAGTGACCTGTGGACAAGTGCTTGCTGAATACGTCAATACTAAAGACTATATTCGCGATGAACTTAGTACCTTACAAAAAACCTTTAGTCGCAGCTTAACACGTGCAATTTGGGAGCTTAATACCAAGCAAACAATTACAACAGCAGAAGGTTTACTCGCCATCCCCATGATTGAAGGGATTATTGTTCGAGACGACAGCGGCGAAATTATTTCACAGCTAGGGCGCTCTCTTGATATACATAAGCTATATAACCAACAGTTAGTACAAGAAGAGGTTATTTTAGAAGACGCAAAATCGGGTTTATTTGGTTATACCTTTCCACTTATTTTTGAATTTTCAGGTCGTGCTACTCAAGTTGGTGACGTTACCTTATTCTCAAGTCGAGAAGTTGTTTTTAGCCGCATTATGGTATCAATCTACTTTTTGATTGGTAATGCGATGATTAAAACCACCTTTTTGATCATCTTATTTTTAATGGCATTTAGAAAACTTCTTACAGACCCTTTAGCAGAACTCACTGAGCAACTAGAAAATTTAGAACTAGACGAGCTAGAAGGTCAACATATAGAAATAGAAACAGAAGAACATAATGAACTAAAAGTGATGGAGCAGTCATTTAACAAACTAATAGATAAAGTGGTTCAGTATAGAAAAGAGCTTGAACACACCCAAAAAGAACTCATTATAAGTAACGAAAAGCTTGATCAACACAACATACAACTTGAACAAGACGTAGCCCGTAAAACATCCAACTTAAGCCAAGCAATGATGGATTTACAGCAGCAAAAATACGAACTCGAAAAGCAAAAAATTGTCCTCACCGAAGAAGTAGACTTACGCCGCAGCACAGAGCTAGAGTTAATTACAAAGCAAACTGAATCTCAGCGCTATATAGAAGAGTTAAGCCTTGCACAGGAACGTTTACTAGGCACAGAAAAAATGGCTGCGCTAGGCGGACTTGTAGCAGGTATTACACACGATATAAACACCCCTATTGGGATAGGTGTAACGGCAATATCATTTTTACAAGAACGCTTAAATAAACTCGAAAATGCTTATACCGAAAAAACACTTTCGCCAAAAGCACTAGAAGAATTTATTAACGAAGCAAAGCAAAGCACAAGCTTACTAACCACTAACTTAGATAGAGCTTCGGAGCTTATAGCTAGCTTTAAACAAATAGCGGTCGATCAAGCCAGTGAAGCAGTAAGAACCATTAACTTTAAAGATTACACTAACGAAGTAATACGCTCACTGCACCCAAAACTAAAAAAGACATCCCATACTATAAAATTAGAATGTCCTGATGATTTAGTTTTAAATCTCCCTGCAGGGGCTATAAGCCAAATTTTTACTAACCTAATTATGAACTCACTTATTCATGGCTTTGAAGGTAAAAGCAACGGTGTAATGGATATTAAAATAAGCGCTGATGACACTAACTTAACTATTGATTACAAAGATGACGGTAACGGTGTTACTAACGAGCAATTAAAAAAATTATTTGACCCATTTTTTACTACCAAACGCGATGAAGGCGGTAGCGGATTAGGCACCCATATAATGCTTAATTTGGTCAAGCAAACCCTTAGTGGCTCTATTGATGCAACGAGTGAACCGGGCAAAGGTCTGCGTTACTATATTCAATTTCCGAAGAACATGGCTAAGCCACTGCCTATTTTTGATAAATATGAATAAATAAAAGTATATGCATTAAATTTGTTCATATTCAATAGTAACAAATCAGTCATTTCGAGATGCTGTTTTTATTGCTATGATTGTACAAATTTTTCAAATGGATCAATTCCCCTATGTGGTTTAGTAACCTTATTTGTTACCGCTTTAAGCAAGACGTTTCATATACTCAAGAAGACTTTGATAAAGCATTAGAGCAAGATTTATTTCGCCCATGTACTGGTCAAGAGCTTGCAACATTTGGTTGGACAAAAGCGTTTGGAAAACATGGCGATACGCTATCGCATTTTTCTCAAAAAAGTATTCTAGTTTGCGCTAAACGCGAAGAAAAAGTACTCCCTGCTTCTGTTATTAATGAACTAGTTGCTGAGAAAGTTGATCTGATAGAAGCTGAAGAAAACCGCCCAGTTAAAAAGAAAGAAAAAGACGAATTAAAAGAAAACATTCTTCATACTCTTCTACCTCAAGCATTTAAAAAGTCGAGCTTACAATTTGCCTTTATTGACCAAGAAAACGGTTGGGTTGTTGTAAATAGTGGCAGCTTTAATAAAGCAGAAGAGCTACTAGCACTACTTCGTAAATCGTTAGGAACGCTTCCGGTTGTACCTGCGTTTGCTAACTACGACCTAGATGTATTTTTAACTGATTGGTTAACTAACTTTAGTACACCAGAAGGTTTTGCTATTGGCTCAGACGCTGAACTTGAAGAAGCAGACGACAGCGGCGCACAAGTAAAGCTTAAAGGTCATGATCTATCGTGTGATGAAGTTAAATCGCATTTAGAAAGTGGTAAACGCGTAACTAAACTTGCACTTGATTGGCAAGAGCGTCTTAAGTTTATGCTGCAAAACGATGGCTCTATCAAACGTTTAAGCTACTCTGAAACTCTAAAAGAAGAAAACGCAGATATTCCTAAAGAAGATATGGCTTTAAAACTTGATGCTGACTTTATTTTAGCTTCTGAAGAAATAAAGCAATTACTTGAAGAGCTAACTGCAGGTTTAGGTGACGTTGAAGATTTAGAAAAAGCGTAAATACCATAGTGCCTACCTGCATAAATATTTAAGCAATTTAATGAATTAAATAGCATATGTAAGTAGGTTGGTATAACAGATAAAAATCCGATAGCAGTTTACTGCTATCGGATTTTTTTATGAAATTTAGAAGCACTTATTTATATCTAAACCGCGAACAGTATTTAGCTAACGATCGACGTATTAAAACCTAAGGTAATCATCTTTTAAGTAGGAGAATACAGCATGGTTCAGAGGTAAGTTATGTAGAGTGATATGAGATTATCTATATACGCTTCAAGCTGGACTGCACAAAAGCTGAAGTTTTTGATTTTAATTAAAACCATTAACTTACTTTGTGCAGATAACTTATTTTAGCTTTTAGCGTCTTCAACTTTAGGTTGGCGATATATTTTTATAATGTGATATAAATTTACAAGCGACAATAAGCCGTTGGTAAAAATAACAGGCACTGCGCCAATGGCAACACCGTATGCAGTAAATACAATACAACCAAACATGTTGTACCAACGCAGTTTTACTACATCTGTCATTGTTAACGATGCAACCAATAAAGCTGATGCAATATAACCTAAATATTCCCAACTCAATTGTTCTCTCCTAGCCTTTAGGTTAGCATTACATGTACTGCTATCTTATGGCACTTGTAAGTATTGCAAAGTTACAACAAAATAAAAAAGCTAACCTGCTTAAAAAACCTGAAAAAGTTTGCCGGAAAATACCAGCAAATTCTTAAATCATTACACGGGAAATGAAGGTAAAATAATACTCTTAGCAAAGCTAATAATATTAGTAGCAAGTTAGCGTAAATTCTTAGTGTCTTAATGCTATCGTCATTAAGATGTAATAAATAGGACAAATGTCCGAAGAGCACATTGATGTTTCAATACCATTTTTCTAGTTACCTTGTTGATCAGCTTTTAACCTTTGCCGGTAGTAGCTATCAACAATCAAAAAAAGAAGTTCTGATCCATCAAGATCAGCCTTTAAGCAAGCTTGTGCTTGTACGCAGTGGCACTGTGTCGTTTAGTTACGACGTAGGTAATGGACGACGCCTGCTGTTAGGACAATTGGATTGTAACAACACCCTTATTGGTGAAATAGAAGCGCTAAATAATAATCCGTGTATATATACGGTAACGTGCTTTAGCGATGTCACTTATAACCTTATTGAATTAAGGCATTGGCGTGCTCTACTGCTTGAAAAACCAGAACTAAGCTTATACACAGCACAAACTATTGCGGCTAAGTTTCAGGAAAACCAAAAAATCAATTTAGATAAGTTATTACTACCACTTAGCTATAACATAGCTAAAGATTGCTTACTAAGGGCCGAGAACAACAACCCTACGCTACTTAGAGCCTACCCAACTGTAAATGCTGAAGCCGAACGTTTTGCTACCACTGAGCGAGCTTACAGACGTGTTGTTACAGAACTCGTAGAAAAAGGCTTGGTACTTAGAAGTAACGATGGCTTGCAAGCAGTCGATATACCAAAACTAAGTGAATACGTAGATAGCTTTGCTCAGCTTTAAAATAAAAAAAGGCCTTAACGGCCTTTTTTTATTTATGCAAATTACTAATTACTTCTCTAGCAAAATGTCATGAATTTTCGCAAGATCAGATTTACCAGCAATAATTTCATCCGGTGTTAAACCCGATAATTCATGCGGGAACACTAACCACTCTTCAGATTCATGAATATAATAATCTGGAACAGTGTCTACTTTTGAGTTTTTTGGCTTGTAGTACGGGCATGCAATACGAATATCACGTGGCAAGTTTAAGCGCATAAGCTCTGAAAGCTTTTCTTTTAATGCAACAATACTACGACCTGAGTCAAATACATCATCAACAATTAATAATGAATCACCTGCATTTGCGTTCTCTACAATGTAATGTAAGCCGTGTACTTTAATTTCTTTCGACTGTTTACCAATACCGTAATAAGACGATGTACGTACTGCAATGTGGTCAGTCTCAATGCCTTTGTAATCGTAATATTCTTGAACAGCAATACCGATCGGTGCACCACCTCGCCAAATACCAATAATAAAATCAGGACGAAAGCCATCTTGGTATACTTGTGCCGCTACGCGGAACGAATCTTCAAGCAGCTGTTGAGCTGTGATGTAGCACTTATCTGACATAATTAGAAACCCCAGTGGTGGATATAAGATTTGAGCGCAGCTTAGAGTTAAGCAAAAATTAAACTCAAACAGGTATTGGCGACTGATTTTACCGTAAATGAAATAAAATTGCTTGCCTGTAAATTAAAAAATAGGCACCCAAGGGTGCCTATTTTTAGCGTAAAAAGCGTAATTTAGTAAATATTATGCTTTTTCTTGTAAAGTACGAGCAACTGTACGCATACCTTGAGTTGTTGCACCCGCTGCCCATTGACTTGTACTGCCCATGTTAAATGCAGCCGCTAAATCGATGTGTACCCAGCCTTTGCCATCGTTTGGCACAAAGCGCGATAAAAAGCCTGCAGCATTCGATGCACCGCCATAACCGCCACCTTTTTGTGCACGGCTATTCGCCGTATCAGCATAAGGAGATGGGCAGTTTTGTTGATGCCATTTTTCAAGAGGAAGTGGCCAAGCAGCTTCCATTTCTTGAGATGCAAAACTCTCAACTTCACGTACAAGTTCTTTATCAAGTGCAAATAATGCATTGTACTCTTGGCCAACAGCAACAAGCGCTGCGCCAGTTAGTGTTGCTGCATCAATAATAAGTGGAGCGCCAGTCTCACCTGCGGCCATTAGGCCATCTGCAAGTACTAAGCGACCTTCAGCATCGGTGTTTACAATTTCAACTGTCGTGCCATTTTTATAAGTAAGAATATCACCTAATTTGTATGCATGACCCGAAATTAAGTTCTCAGCACAACATAAAAACAGTTTAATACGTTTTTCAATACCACGGTTAATAGCCAATGCTAAACCTGCAGTTACTGTTGCAGCGCCGCCCATGTCGCACTTCATACCAAGCATACCTTCGCTTGATTTGATTGAGTAACCACCTGAGTCAAACGTAATACCTTTACCTACAAGCGCTGCACTTACTGGTGCATTTTCGTCGCCTGTTGGGTTGTAATCAAGCTCAAGCAATACTGGCGGGCGAACACTGCCGCGACCAACAGCATGAATACCAATCCACTGTTGTTCTAGTAACGCATCACCTTTAATAATTTGGTAACTTACATGCTCAGGCGCTAATGATTGAATAAACTCAGCCGCTTTTTCAGCAAGGCTTTCTGGGTAAATGTCATCGGCAGTCCCGTTAACCATTTCACGTGCCCAAATTGCTGACGTTTTTAAGTGAGCAAGTTCTTTAATATCTGATTGTGCGTTATCAACAAAATCAACACCATTTAACGATTTTGGTGTTACGAAGCCTTGATAAAAAGCCCACTGACTTTCTGTACACCAAGCATCGCCTGCTAATTCAACGTTTTTAATACCTTGGATTGCAATAGTACGACCAGCTTTTTGAACATTTTTCAATGTTTCTTGCTCAGACAAATGAACAGTTGCACCGCGCTCATTAAAAGACAATGACGCATTATCGCCCCAATGACTCGCTGCTGCTTGTTCGCTTAGTTGAACAACAAATTTTTCACTCATGTTAGAATACCCTTGCACTTAAATGTGCCACCGAGTTTACTATAGAGCGCTTAAGTTCCCAACAGCTTGAGATAAATAACATAAACCACACTGCTGTGCAGTATTTACGCTTTGGAAGTTATCATGAAGTACACGCCAACTCTGCAACCTGCCACCTTATTAAAACGCTACAAACGCTTTTTAGCTGATTTACAATTAAGTGATGGCAGTGAATTTACCGCCCACTGTGCTAATACAGGTAAAATGACGGGATGCGCAGAGCCGGGTTTTGCTGCTTTTTATTCAACAAGCGATAACGCAAAACGAAAATACCCGCATTCATTAGAGCTTACGCAAAATAACTTATCGCAGCTTATTTGTGTAAATACAGCGGTGGCCAATAAAGTAGTAGAAGAAGCAATAAACAATAATGTGATAAGCGAGCTACTCGACTACAGTCAATTGCAAAGCGAAGTAAAGTATGGCAGCGAAAACAGCAGAATCGATTTTTTACTCACAGACGAAAATAAGCCTGATTGCTACGTAGAAGTTAAATCAGTCACATTATTAAGCGAAGATGCACCACAAAGCGGGCAAGGCTACTTTCCTGATGCGCAAACACTGCGCGGACAAAAGCATATTCGCGAACTAATAGAAATGATCGAACAAGGCCACCGAGCAGTATTACTGTTCGCTGTTTTGCATGAAGGAATAAATACAGTAAGTGCAGCTGCGCATATTGATAAAAAATACGCCACGCTATTAAGCCAAGCAATAATAGCCGGCGTTGAAGTATTAGCATACAAGGCCACAATTTCTGCTAATGAAGTTTTACTTCATAAAAAAATAGTATTTGCACAATAGTGTATTAAACCAAGGGATTGAACTAAGCGTAATTTGCAAAATAAGCAAAGTACTCAAATTAAAAAAAGTTATACAAAGTGAATTATAAAAATTAACTTGTTTTTAAAGCTTTTGCCCACATAACAAGGCAAGTTTTAGAAAGCGAATATGTGAATTAATTAAAAGTGTAAATAGACTATTAATACACTTTTTACTCAGTAAGCATGGTTGAAGCTAATTCGATTAATTAAAAATAAATTTGCCTAGGATATAAGATTCTGTTATTTATACCGCCGGCTAATGCTGAGGCATTAAATTAAGGATTTAGGAGAGAGTTATGCCAGACCAAAAGAAACATGGTTTATTGGCTCAAGCCGGTTTAGAACCATACCAAGAAAAACCAGGCGAAGAGTACATGAATGATGCACAACGTGCTCATTTTAGAGCGATTTTAGAAACTTGGCGTAATGATTTACGTAACGAAGTTGATCGTACTAAATCACACATGCAAGACGAAGCTGCTAACTTTCCTGACCCAGTTGACCGCGCTGCACAAGAAGAAGAGTTCTCTTTAGAACTTCGTACTCGTGACCGCGAACGTAAATTAATCAAAAAAATTGAAAAAACAATTAATTTGATTAAAGAAGATGATTTTGGCTTTTGTGAGTCTTGTGGCATCGAAATTGGCATACGTCGCTTAGAAGCACGTCCTACTGCCGATTTATGCGTAGACTGCAAAACACTTGCAGAAATCAAAGAAAAGCAATCTGGACGCGGCTAATTAATATTTATTAATTAGTTATGTCTCCTACAGCCGTTACTGCGCCTATGCGTAAATATCGCGGTCGTTTTGCACCGTCTCCTTCTGGGCCATTACATTTTGGCTCACTTGTAGCGGCTGTGGGTAGTTATCTAGATGCAAAAGCTAACCAAGGAGATTGGTTAGTTCGTATTGAAGACATTGACACTACGCGCGTGGTTAAAAACGCCGACTCCGATATTCTTAATACCTTACATGCCTACGCCCTTCACTGGGACGAACCTGTTGTATATCAAACGCAGCGTCTGCCTTTATACCAAGATATTACCCACTCACTTTTAAAACAAAACCTTGTTTATGGTTGCACCTGTACTCGCAAACAAATAAAAGCCATTGGCGGTATTTATCAGGGGCATTGCCAAGCACTTAATCATAATACTCAATCCGGTGCGCTTCGCTTAGTTCAGCAACATCCAACGACTCAATTTAATGATTTAATTCAAGGTGATATAACGGTAAATAGCGCCCTTTCCCATGAAGATTACTTAATTAAACGCAGCGATGACTTATTTGCATATCAACTTGTTGTGGTCGTCGATGATATTGATCAAGGGATTAATCGAATTGTAAGAGGTGCTGATTTAATTGAGCCAACCGCTCGGCAAATTAGTTTATTTAAACAACTCGATAGCCCTGTGCCTGAATTTGCTCATTTACCTTTAGCGGTTGCCAAGCCTGGTTTCAAATTGTCTAAACAAAATTATGCTCCTGCCATTAGCAAACAAAATCCAAAGCCTGCTTTAATTAGTGCATTTGAATTTTTAGGATTGCCTGTTATAGCTGATTTAATCGATTTAAATATTGAACAATTAATCGCTTGGGGAATTAAAAACTTTAGCTTAAAACAGGTACCACAAGTATCCGAAATACAAATTTCTCAGCATCCACGTAGTCAGAAAGTCCAATTTACACATTTAAGTAAATAAAATAGCTAAAAACGGCTTAATTTCAACACATCAACTTAATTTTTAAACCCTGCTGGTATATGATAGCCGCCTAAATATATGCTAATTACGTCAAACAGCTTGTACTGGGCTATAACCGCCCCATTTGCTGTAACTTTTGATTGCGATGCAGAGTCAATCACACCTTCTAGGAGACAGACTATTATTTCCAAGCTTTTTCAATTTTGCCGACAAATAATCGGCCCGAATACCAGTGCCGAAAGCGCTTCTGTAAGCAGTGAACCTATTGTTGTCACTCGTGGTGAGCATGGTATTTCTCGCAAACAATTTAGCCCAAATGCAATCAAAGTATTATACCGCTTAAAAGACGGTGGCTACGATGCCTACCTTGTTGGTGGTTGTATTCGCGATATATTGTTAGGCCAACAGCCAAAAGATTTTGACGTAGTTACTAATGCCACGCCAGATCAAGTAAAAAAACTATTTAGAAACTGTCGCCTTATTGGTCGTCGCTTTCGTTTAGCACATATTGTATTTGGCCGTGAAATTATTGAAGTGGCGACTATGCGTGGCCACCACGAAGCGCAAGAAGACAAAAATCAAATAAGCCAATCAAGCGATGAAGGCCAATTACTACGTGACAACGTATTTGGCAGTATTGAAGAAGATGCAGAACGCCGCGACTTTTCAATCAATGCACTTTATTACTCAATCAAAGATTTTAGTATTCACGATTACGCCAACGGCTTAGCGGCAATTAAAGCTAAACAAATTGAGCTAATCGGCGACCCTGAAACGCGTTACCGCGAAGATCCTGTTCGTATGTTACGTGCAGTTCGCTTTGCTACTAAACTTGATATGAGCATTGCGCCTAAAAGTGAAAAGCCAATTAGCGAGCTTGCAAGTTTGCTTGATAACATTCCGCCGGCACGTTTATTTGAAGAAATTCTTAAGCTGTTTTTAAATGGCAAGGCCGAAGCTAACTTTTTAATGCTGCGTAAATACGGCTTATTCCGCTCACTGTTTCCTGAGCTTGATAAAATCTTAGATAAAAACCCAAGTGGCTTAGAACACACGCTTATTCAGCAAATGTTTCAAAATACCGACAAACGTATTAATGCCGATAAAAAAGTAACACCAGCGTTTATTTTTGCCGCACTACTTTGGTTCCCGCTGCTTGAACGTACTAAAAAGATTCAAAGCCAAGAGCAACTTGCAGAATACGATGCTTTCGCACAAGCAATGAATAAAGTACTAAGCGATAACTCACAACACATTGCGGTTCCTAAACGCTTTACTTTAGGTGCTCGCGATATTTGGCATATTCAGCATCGTTTGGATAAACGCGCAGGCCAACGTGCTTACAGACTAACGCAGCAACCTCGCTTTAAAGCCGCTTACGACTTTTTATTATTACGCGTAGATGCAGGCGAAACACAGCATACTGAGCTTGCCCAGTGGTGGACACAATACTTAAGCCAAGATATAAACGGCCAAAAAGAGATGGTTAAAAACTTAGGCCATCAAGGTGGTCCTAAGCCGCGAAAGCGCCGTCGACCTACTAAAAAGCCAGCTGAGTAATAACATGCACTGTGTTTATTTGGGTTTAGGTGCCAACCTAAACTCACCAAAAGAGCAGCTTGATAACGCGGTAATCGCGCTTAAAAAGCTGCCTAATTGTGAATTTATAAACGTATCGCATTACTATGCAAGTAAGCCTATGGGCCCACAAGATCAACCAGACTATATCAATGCAGTAGCGTGCATTAAAACGACCCTTGAGCCAGAGCAATTACTTGATTTAACGCAACGTATTGAACTTGAGCATGGTCGAGTAAGAAAGGCTAAACGTTGGGGTCCACGCACTCTTGATATAGATACTCTATTATTTGATGATCAAATTATAAATACGGTGCGCTTAACTGTGCCTCATTATGGTTTGAATAATCGCGAGTTTGTGGTTTATCCACTATTAGAGCTTGCACCTGAACTTATTTTACCTAGCGGCATTGCATTAAAAAAAATTGCAAATAATTTACCGCTCAACGACTTACAACAATTACCTCTGTAATTAACCTAGGCTTTTGCCTGCGAGGATATTATGTCTAAAATAACCGTTTCTACTTTAAATAAAATGAAAGCAGAAAATAACAAAATTACTGCATTGACAGCCTACGACGCTAGTTTTGCAAAGTTATTTCATGATAACGGCGTTGAAGTTATTTTAGTGGGCGACTCTTTGGGCATGGTACTACAAGGCGGCGATGACACCCTTGGCGTAACCAATCAAGATATTGTATATCATACCCGCTGTGTACGCGCTGGTAGCCGCGAATTATTTGTAATTGCTGACTTACCTTTTATGACCTACTCAAGCGTAAGTGATACTTGTAAAAATGCAGCTGAGCTTATGCGCGCTGGCGCAAACATGATTAAGCTTGAAGGCGGAGAATGGCTTTACGAGAGCATTAAAACGCTTACTCAACAAGGTATTCCAGTTTGCGGGCATTTAGGCCTTACACCACAGTCAGTACATGTATTTGGTGGCTTTAAAATACAAGGTCGCGAAGAAGACAAAGCACAAAAAATGATTGATGACGCAAAAGCACTTGAAGCTGCTGGCGCACAATTATTAGTACTTGAGTGTATTCCAAGTGCATTGGCAAAACGCATTACAGACGCCCTAAGCATCCCAACAATTGGTATTGGTGCGGGCAGTTTAACTGACGGCCAAATACTGGTAATGCATGACCTTGTTGGTATTTCAGCAGGTTACATTCCTAAATTTTCTAAAAACTTTTTGCTCGAAACAGGCAATATGCCTGCAGCCGTTCAAAAGTATTGTACAGACGTTAAAAATGGCGCGTTTCCAAGCGCTGAACACGAGTTTAAATAATGCAGTCAATTACTGAAATCAGATCGTTACGTAGTCAAATTAAAGCATGGCGCCAAGCGGGTCTTAGCGTGGCACTTGTGCCAACGATGGGCAACTTGCACCGTGGGCATTTTTCGCTAGTAGAAAAAGCAAAAAACTTAGCCGATAAAGTCGTTGTGAGTATTTTTGTTAACCCAATGCAATTTGGTGCTAACGAAGATTTAGATAACTATCCTCGTACACTAAACGAAGATAAACAAGGCCTTGCAGAACTAGGCACTGATATTGTATTTACCCCAAGTGTAGAGACAATTTATCCAAATGGACTTGGCGCACAGAGCTTTGTAGATGTGCCTGATATTTCATTAGGTTACTGTGGTGGCTCACGCCCTGGTCACTTTAGAGGTGTTGCCACGGTAGTTACAAAATTATTTAATCTTGTACAACCCGATTACGCCTGCTTTGGTGAAAAGGATTTTCAGCAACTGCAAGTAATTAAAACCATGGCGCGCGACCTATCAATTCCGGTCGAAGTTATTGGTGTACCTACAATGCGAGAAGTTTCTGGCCTTGCTATGAGCTCGCGTAATGGTTACTTATCTGATGAGCAAAAAGCGACTGCAACCGTATTATTTAAAGCACTTAATACATGCGCTGAGCAACTTAAAAGCGGCGAAAAAGACTTCGTAAAACTTGAAAGCTTAGCTAAACAGAGCTTAGAGCAAGCTGGCCTAAAGCCAGACTATTTTGAGATTGCTCAACGAGATACATTAAAAACTGCTACAATCGAAGATACTCAATTTGTTATTTTAGCCGCAGCCTATTTTGGTGGTGTTAGATTGATCGACAATATTCAAGTCGAAATTTAATATTATTGCGACTCCATTTTAAGGATAAGAAGCATGCACACTTTAATAAAAACAAGCGTAGTCGCCCTTACTTTTGCACTATTAGTAGGTTGCCAAAACCAAGTTGAAAACCCTGAAATGAATCAGTGTGCTCAACAAAATTACCAATGCGAAAGTACATGTGAACAGCAAACAACTGCTGAGGGCTTAAAGCAGCAAGTATGCTCTGGTAAATGTGTTGAGAGCTATAATCAATGTAAAGCACAAGCCGAAAAATTAGGTAATATTTAATTCCTTAAAGTTTTTAGTTTTAGGCATAAAAAAACCGCTCAGTGAGCTAACACCGATCAGTTAAGGTATTTTTGATCGGTTGACCGATCTTTTGGTTGCTTCACAATACCCTTATCATCTTTTG
>NZ_JADYXN010000348.1:0-519 GCF_015864285.1 Pseudoalteromonas sp. NZS100_1 | reverse complement strand
GCTGGTTCTCCAGGCCACGGTCGCGAAAACGGCCGAGCCGATGGAAGGCGACCGCCCGGACAAGGCTGTTGCGGGCCTCGCCCTTGTTCAACTCGGCAGTGACGGTACGGCGCAGAGCCGGATCCTCGAACCAGCGGAGCGTGAACAGCGTGCGCTCGATCCGCCCGATCTCCCGCAGCGCCGCAGCGAGGCTGTTCTGCTGGCGGTAGGCGGACAGCTTCTTCAGGATCAACGATGGCGTGACGGTGCGGTGACGGATCGCGCCAATGACACGTTCAATATCGGGCCAGTGGCTGACGATCAGGTCCCGGTTGAGCCTGTGACCGAACAGTGGCGCAAGCCTGCCATAGCGCTTCGAGGGTTCGAAAGCGTAGAGGCGCCGGTCGGACAGGCGAGGAATGCGCGGCTCGAAATCGAGCCCGAGGAGATGCATCGTCGCGAATACGATGTCGGAAACGCCGCCTCCATCGACGTGCAGCGCGGTCAGATCGGCGTTGCTGTCATGGCCGAGGAGCCCAT
>NZ_JADYXN010000347.1:0-519 GCF_015864285.1 Pseudoalteromonas sp. NZS100_1 | reverse complement strand
GACATTCGCGGGCAGATCGGCGACACACTCACCCGCCAGCCGGGCGTATCGGCGACAAGCTTCTCGCCCGGCGCGTCGCGCCCCGTCCTCCGCGGCTTTTCGGGAGAACGCGTGCGCGTGCTGACCGACGGCATCGGGTCGATCGACGCGTCGAACACCTCCGCCGACCATGCTGTGACGATCGACCCGCTCACCGTCGAGCGCATCGAAATCCTGCGCGGCCCCGCGGTGCTGCTGTTCGGCAGTCAGGCGATCGGCGGCGCGGTCAACATGTTCGACCGCCGCATTCCGAGGAAAGTCCCCGCCGACCATGTCCATGTCGACGCGATCGGCGGCTATGCGACCGCGGCGAACGACCGCAACATCGGCAGCTCGATCGACGTCGCGTTGAGCCCGCAGATCGTCGCGCATCTCGACGGCAGCTGGCGCAAGACCGGCGACACGCGCAGCGGCGGCTTTGTTTACGCTCCCGATATTCGCGGCGACCTGCTCCACCTCGCCGAACATGCGGTCGAGGAC
>NZ_JADYXN010000346.1:0-519 GCF_015864285.1 Pseudoalteromonas sp. NZS100_1 | reverse complement strand
GGTCCAGGCCTCGATTACGCCCGATGCGCCGCATCTGGTCCCCGGACACCGCGCATCGGCCGACAGCGATTGGGGCTATGGCTATCAATGGTGGTTGCCGGGCGGTGACGACAAACAGGATTATGCGGCGGTCGGCGTCTATAATCAGTTCATCTACGTCAATCCGCGCTCCCGCATGGTCATCGTCAAGCTATCTGCCAATAGCAGCTACGGCCAGTCGGGTTCCGAATCTGCCAGTCGCGAAGCCGAGACGATCGCATTTTTCCGCTCCCTGGCTGCCGAATATTGAGCGAAGACGGAAAGGAGGCGCTCGCGGCCGGGCCCGCCCACCCGCCAGAGGCGCAAAATCACAATGGGCACAGACAAGCGAACGCGCGACGAACGGACACCTTCGCGACTCTCGGTATCGCGCCGTCCCCTTGCGGTGATCGGCCGTGTCGCGGACGGAGCGACGGCGATCCGCCCCGACAAGCGGCGTCGGTCGAGCGTGCCCGCGAAATGTTGGAGGGTCTGCGAGAC
>NZ_JADYXN010000345.1:257-521 GCF_015864285.1 Pseudoalteromonas sp. NZS100_1 | reverse complement strand
GGTCCACATCGTCGACTATCCGCAAGACTGGGTGGAGCGCTTCCAGGCGAGACGCCTCTATGCGAGCGACCCGATCCACCGGCAAGCAGGAGCCAAGGCCGCTCCGGCCATGAAAAGGCCCCCGACAGACATGCTGGCGGGGGCCCCCGGAAGCCTACGCAATGAAGGCGATGTCGCTATGTCATCTCCTCGTTCGTAGACAGGATCAACGCGGCGGGCGAAGGCGGCGTTCCGTCAGTCCTTGTCGAGCGCCCTGGCGCTTGA
>NZ_JADYXN010000345.1:0-247 GCF_015864285.1 Pseudoalteromonas sp. NZS100_1 | reverse complement strand
TTCTCGACGACCGGCGCTATCTCGCCCGCTGCCTGCTTGAGCGAGACGACGTTCCCGTCCACGGCATATTTGCGCATCAGGTCGAGGGCATCCTCATGGGCATCGACCTGGCCGTCGATATATTCCTTGTCGAACTCAGCGCCCTTGAGCGTCTTCAGCTCCGCCAGATCTTCCGCCTGGTCCTTGGTCAGTGTCGCATTTGGCGTAATCGCGGGACTGGCCGCCTTGGCCGCGGCCTTGATCTTTG
>NZ_JADYXN010000344.1:0-522 GCF_015864285.1 Pseudoalteromonas sp. NZS100_1 | reverse complement strand
GCTGCCCAAGGCCCGCGGCGGCTACCGCCTGGGCCACGGCCAGGTGATCGACCACATGTTCTTCGACGGCCTGGCAGACCGCTACGGCGCCGACACCGCCGGCCGCCTGTTGCTGGAGGTCCGCGCCTCGGGCCTGTTCAGCGCCAAGGCGCTCGGCAAGGCCGGCGACCAGACCGCCAACCAGTTCCTCGTCCATGCGCTGCGGGAACAGCGGGCTGACGACGGGTTGCTCGCCGAGGAGATGGCCTGTGACGGCGCGCGACTTACCCACAGCCGCGTGTGGATCGTCGATCCGGTCGACGGCACCCGCGAATATGGCGAGGACCGTGCCGACTGGGCCGTCCATGTCGGTCTTGCCATCGACGGCGTCGCCACCATCGGTGCGGTTGCGCTGCCGGGCCATGACGACGGCATCGTCCTGCGCACCGACCAGCCGCGTGTCGTGCCGCCAGCGCCCGAGAAACTGCGCATGGTCGTCTCCCGCACCCGCCCCGCACCCCAGGCGGTCGCGGTCGCCGAGGC
>NZ_JADYXN010000343.1:0-522 GCF_015864285.1 Pseudoalteromonas sp. NZS100_1 | reverse complement strand
AAAAATGTGACAGTTTGTTCTCCAGTCCGGCAGGATTGCCGATCTGTCGCACAGCTGGAGATAAAGCCCTCTGACCCCGGCTGAACCGGGGCCATCGGCGAAACTAAAACAAAATGGGATAATCTACCCGATAGGCAAACTCCGTTATATCCGGTCCAACAGCGGCACCGATCTAAAAATGCTGCTGGATTTTGGGGCGACCGAAGCCGCCCCAAAGACTCAATTCCAGTCGATGCCAGCGACCGAAGTGATGACGTTTGCGAATGCAGTGACATCGTCGGTAATGATTGTCCGATTGAACGAAATCTCCCAGCCCTTCGAGGTCTGCCTTGCGCTGAACCCGGTTTCGGTCGAATTCTCTTCCATGAATACAAGCAGTTCGCGATAGGCTTCCGATGCACTCAAATCCTGCATGTCTTCAGCCAACTTGTGCAGGGTGTCAGCGTTAATTAAATTGGACACGAACATTTTTCTCCGGCAGATAAGGCTCTGCGAAACCCAAATTCGACACAACTGTCGATT
>NZ_JADYXN010000342.1:0-523 GCF_015864285.1 Pseudoalteromonas sp. NZS100_1 | reverse complement strand
AGGCCGCCCCGATTTTCTCGAAATAGCTGGCCATGCGCTCGGTCCCGATATCGGTCAGCCGGACGATCGTCCGGCGCCGGTCGCGCTCGTCGATCGAGCGGTGCAACAGCCCGCGACGTTCGCGCGCAGCGATCATGCGCAGCCCCGACGATAGCGGAACGCCCGCGCCGGTCGCAAGATCGCTGGCGCTGAGCACGCGGCCGTGCGCGCCCGCGAGCATCAGGTCGAGCATCATGTCCCACGTCGGACCCGACATTTCGGCGGTGCCGAAATGGCTGCGGCGGATGCGCCGGACCTGGATGCTGAACGACAGCTGGTCGAGCAGCGCCGCGTTCGAGGCCGTGTTGCCGCGCGCGCTGTCGATGGCGCGTACGGACGCGCCCGGCGATTCCTCGCCGCGGCTCGCCAGCAGTTCGTGGATCTGGTCGACCCGCGATTTCAGCTCGGCAATTTCTTGGTTCGAAAATTGCTGCATGTGACGATGCCCCTGGGGAGCCACATATCAGGCCGTGACGTTTTCCCG
>NZ_JADYXN010000341.1:0-523 GCF_015864285.1 Pseudoalteromonas sp. NZS100_1 | reverse complement strand
GGCGTCTTGGACAGGCCGACGCTGGCGGCCAGATCGGTCACGGTCATTCGCGGCTTTCGCGCGATCGTCGATCCGGCGAAGCTGGGCATGGACCATGTCGCCTTTACCGAGGTGAAGCTGAGCGACACGCGGGAGAGCGCGTTGCGGGAGTTCAATGCGGCGGTAAGGCGCATCCCGGAGGTCGAGGAATGCCATATGCTGGCGAGCAATTTCGACTATCTGCTCAAGGTCCGCACGTCCGACATTCGCCGCTATCGCATGGTGCTGGGCGAGAAGATTTCCGCCCTGCCCCATGTCGCCAGCACATCGACCTTCGTGGCGATGGAGACGGTACTGGAGTCCGGCAGCAAGCGGCCGCGCCGTTAACGCGGGACCGAAGGCCCTTCCACCCGGATGCCGCGCCGCTGGAGTTCGGCCCGCGCCGCCTTTTGATGCGGGGTGAGGCGCTGATGATCGGTGGTCGAACGCCAGATGTCCAGCACCTCCTGATCGCTGCGGAACGCGACGTCCGCCTCTGCATTGA
>NZ_JADYXN010000340.1:0-524 GCF_015864285.1 Pseudoalteromonas sp. NZS100_1 | reverse complement strand
TGGTGAAGGGCGATCCGCGTACCGCGCTGGCCAAGCCCGGCGACATGGTGCTGACCGACAGCGAGGCGAAGCGCCGTTTCGGCAGCGAAGACCCGATGGGCCAGACGCTGACGCTCATCTCGCGCGGCAGCTCGACCGACTATCGCGTCAATGGCGTGCTCAAGGATCTGCCCAAGGCTTCGCACCTCAAGCTCACCATGCTCGCCCGCTATGATCCGCCCAGCTACTGGGCGCAGACGCCCGATTTCCTCAGCCAATATGGCTGGCAGTCGGGCTGGATCTATGTCCGGCTGAAGCCCGGCGCCGACGTCAAGGCGATCAATGCCCAGCTGCCGCAATGGGAAAAGCGCAACATCCCCGACCAGTTTTTCGGCGGCCGTCGCTTCAACCAGGGCGACGACATGAACTTCGCCCTGGTCAATGTCCGCGACGTCCATCTCGGCCGCGCCCAGAACGGCTCGATGACGCCGGGCAATGATCGCGGCTCGATCGTGACGTTCGCCATCGTCGCGCTGCTCATCCTC
>NZ_JADYXN010000339.1:0-525 GCF_015864285.1 Pseudoalteromonas sp. NZS100_1 | reverse complement strand
AAGGCGGTCATGACGTCGAAGGCTTCGCGCGATTCGGGCAGGGCAGGATCGTAGAAAAAGGCATGGCCCAGCCCATCCCACATATGCAGGTCGGCATCGACCCCGGCCTTCACCAGTTCGCGATGGGTGTTGACAGTCGCGCTCATCTCGAAGGCGCGGGTGCCGGTGATCAGCAGCGTCGCCGGAAACTGCTTCAGCGTCGTGGGTGACAGCGTCGGAGACACCAGCGGATCGCTGCGATCGACACCCTTGAAATAGGCGCGGACATCCTCGCGTGGCGGCAGCGCCTGGAAGGGCCGGGCGAAGCTCTGGCTGTCGCCGCCCCAGCGCGCATCGCCCGAGGCGCAGAAGATGCCGATCGCACCGGGCAGCGGCAGCTTCTCATGGATGAACCAGGCGATCGCCTCGGCCGTCAGCAGCCCCCCGGCCGAACAGCCGAAGATGCCGATATCCTGCGGTTTGTAGGACTTGAGCAGTGCGCGATAAACCTTGGTCACATCCTCGGTCGCTGCCGGCCAGATGGTT
>NZ_JADYXN010000034.1:0-40850 GCF_015864285.1 Pseudoalteromonas sp. NZS100_1 | reverse complement strand
GCCGAATAATTACCGAAATAACTATTCTGTTGGTCACTCAGTTTTCAATTGAGACTCTAATTTGTTTGCCTCGCTACCTAAGTAGTTTAGCTGTTAGAACTCAATCTGTACGAGTGCCCACACAGATGATTGCTTTATATTGTTAAAGAACGTTTTGAGTCGCTTTAGCGTCTCAAGGGATGCGAATAATACACCCTTTATTTTTCGAGTCAACACTTAGTTTTAAACTTTCTTTTGGAAGATTTAAAACCGAAGTTTTATTTAACTCTCTGAGTTGTTCCTGCCTCGCTATGCGTTGGCGTTTCCCGTCTCAGTGGGGTCGCATTATAGGGAGATCCGAAAACAGATCAACCTTTTTTTGAAGAAAACTTGAAATAATGTGCTGTTCGCACATATTTGCATCGAAATGGTTACTTTAAACACTAAAAAGGCCCTGATGGGCCTTTTTAATTAGTTTACTATGAGCTTCCACCCAAGTTTACCTTGCTGTTTAGACTCTTGTTGTAGCTCGCTGGCCATTAATGGATGATCTTTTAACCAGTTACTTTCAAACTTAAGGTCTAACACTTCATTTTTAGCAGTTAACTCAAACATAGGCAGTACATCATCTTGTCTGCGCATTGATAAGATGACTGCTATCCGTAGTAATCTCACTATATATTGCGCCAATAGACTATTTACGCCGAGTGAATTAAAACAGCCTTTTGGAAAATCAGAACGATGCGCATCTGCTACCGCTACTATTAATTTATGCTCTGACTGTGAAAAACCAGGCATATCGGTATTTTCCAAAATATAAGCGGTGTGTTTATGGTACTGCTTATATTCTATTAGTAATCCAATCTCATGAAGCTGCGCTACCGCTTTTAATAGTGGTAACCCATTTAAACGTTCAATTGGCCAATCTTTATCAATACTTACCGCTAACTGCATAGCTAAGCTTGAAACCCGACACGCTTGTTTTTGATCAACGTGATAACGACTCATAAACCCATCAACTGTGCGTTTACGAATGTCGTTATTATGAAACTCCGGAACCATGCTATATAAAACGCCTTCACGCAGTGCTCCACCCGCCAATCCCATTTTTTCTATTTCAAGAGATTCAAATAGTGCGATTAAGATTGCGAGCCCTGATACAAATACCAGTCGACGGTCTTCACTTAATCCAGGAAGGTCTAGCGCTGCAATAGTGCTAAATGCAATTGCTTGCTCTTTTATAGTGTTGAGCTTTTCAAGCGTAAGTAAATCGTCAAGATTTTGAGCGACCATAATTTCTTGAATTGCTTGCACTGTGCCAGAAGCACCAGATGCAATTTGCCATCCCGCTGTTTTATATTCTGGAGAAATTTCATCAATGACTGTACGAGCTGCTTTTATGGCTGCGTTAAAGTTACTCTTACTTAATTGGCAGTCTTTGAAATAGCGTTCAAGATAGGTAACACACCCCATATTGAGGCTTTTGTAATGTAAGGCATCAAATGCTTTACCAATTACAACTTCGGTACTTGCACCACCAATGTCAATAACAAGCTGTTTGCCAGTACAAGATGAAGTATGAGCAACACCTTTATAAATTGTACGCGCTTCTAATTCTCCGCTAATAACATTAATGTTATGGCCAAGAATCTTTTCTGCATGATTTTTGAATACTTCGGCGTTAGTTGCTAACCGTAAGGTGGCTGTTGCTACTATGGTGATGTTTTTATCTGGGATATCTTGTAGACGCTCAGCAAAAAGGGCAAGGCATTCCCAGCCTCGCTGCATTGCTTCAGTGCTCAATACGTTATCTTTATCAAGCCCTGCGGCTAATCGGACTTTGCGTTTAACACGTCCAATTGTTTGTAGACCGCCAGCAATTGATTTGGCTATAAGCATATGAAAGCTATTTGAGCCCAAATCAATAACTGCGTACACATTTTTTTGCGGTTTAAGTTGCCCCACCGTTCAAAAACCTCTAGTTACTACTACTTATACAAACGGTCGTTTACGACCGTCCTTTTTGGTAACTATTATTTGGGCGACGTCCGCTGTTATTACTACGGTTACGTGGACCTGTTGAATAGTTGCGCTTTCTTTGAATGATAGGCTGAGTTAAATCATCTAGCAATGCTGTTTTATCATAATGTGATAAAGGAATGCTGTGCTCTATATATTCTTCAATTTCATGCAGGTTATATGCATATTGCTCACATGCAAAACTAATTGCGTGGCCTGATGCACCAGCGCGGCCAGTACGACCAATACGGTGAACATAATCTTCACAATCGTCAGGTAAATCAAAGTTAAATACATGACTTACTTCTGGAATATGAAGACCACGCGCTGCAACATCAGTCGCAACTAAAAAGTCTAAGTCGCCTTTGCTAAACTGCGCTAATATAGTTTGGCGTTTTTTCTGGTTAACATCACCAGTAAGCATACCTACACGATGACCGTCTGACTTAAGCCAAGCATATACTGTTTCACAACTGTGCTTGGTATTTGCAAACACGATTGCTTTCTCTGGCCATTCTTCTTCAATTAAGCTTAACAACAGCTTAATTTTATCTTCTTGCGAAGGATGAAATAGCTCTTCTTGAATACGTTTACCCGTTTTAACGTCAGGTTCAATTTGAACATGTTCTGGGTTTGTCATGTGCTCAAAAGCTAATTCTTGTACGCGATACGATAATGTGGCAGAAAATAATAAGTTTAAACGCTTTGATGTATCTGGCATACGATCGAACATATAGCGAATATCTTTGATAAAACCTAAATCGAACATACGATCAGCTTCGTCAAGCACGACTACCTCAATTTCATTAAGGGTGTAACAGCCTTGCTTATACAGATCAATTAGACGACCTGTAGTACCAATTAAAATATCAACGCCTTTTTCTAGTTGTGCACGTTGTTTTTCGTAATCTTCGCCACCATATACTAAACCTAAGTTAAGATTACAGTGCGGCGCTAAAATTTTAGCATCTTTGTGTATCTGAATCGCAAGCTCCCGAGTAGGGGCCATGATCAGGGCTCTTGGATGTTTACTAGGTGCTTTGCTAGATTGTAATAACCGATGGCACGTGGCAGTTAAAAACGCCAACGTTTTGCCTGTACCTGTTTGAGCTTGGCCCGCGATATCGCGTCCATCACAAATAAAAGGTAGGCATTTTGCTTGAATAGGTGTGCAATATTCAAACCCATTCTCGGTTAAACCGGCAACCACTTCCGGTGCGATAGCAAAGTCTGAAAACTTTTTATCGGTTAAATGTGTCTTAGTCATAGCGTTTAAGCATAACGTTTAAACTTGCAATAAGAAACAAGAGTGTTTAAATACGCACTAAATATTTCGCCTAACTAAATCGGAGAGCGCAATGAGCGAGAAAATAATCCAAATTACTGACGATAGCTTTGAAGCTGACGTATTACAATCTGACAAACCAGTACTAGTAGATTTCTGGGCTGAATGGTGTGGACCTTGTAAAATGATCGCCCCTATTCTTCACGAAGTTGCTGATGAATACGACAGCCGTGTGACTGTTGCTAAATTAAACATTGACCAAAATGCTGGCACACCGCCAAAATTTGGTATTCGTGGTATTCCTACTTTACTTCTTTTTAAAGATGGTCAAGTAGCTGCAACGAAAGTAGGTGCTCTTTCAAAAACTCAACTTATTGAGTTTTTAGAAAACAACATCTAACTGTAAGCTAGAACAATAAAAAGGGCTTTTTGCCCTTTTTTAAATTTATTTTGTATAAAGACTGGACGCTTTGCCAGTGAACTGCTAGTTTATAAAGCCAACTAATCCTTAGTTATATTCAACAAACCTCACTCAACGATCAAAGCGATTTTGAGTATGACAACTGTAATAAAGAACCCACCAATATGCATTTACGCGAATTAAAAGACAAGTCCATTAAAGAGCTTGTAGACTTAGCTGAGTCCATGGGGCTCGAAAACGTAGCCCGCTTAAGAAAGCAAGATATCATTTTTGCCATTCTTAAATCCCATGCCAAAGGCGGAGAGAATATCTTCGGCGGCGGTGTATTAGAGATTTTACAAGATGGTTTCGGCTTCTTAAGATCATCAGAAGCCTCTTACTTAGCTGGCCCAGATGACATTTATGTTTCACCTAGCCAAATTCGCCGTTTCAGCATGCGTACTGGCGATTCAATTTCAGGTCTTATTCGTCCACCTAAAGACGGTGAACGTTACTTTGCTTTACTTAAAGTAAATGAAGTTAACTTTGATAAACCTGAAAACTCTCGAACTAAAATTCTTTTTGAAAACCTTACTCCATTACATGCAAACGAACGTTTTCGCATGGAACGTGGTAACGGCAGTAAAGAAGATATTACAGCCCGTGTACTTGATTTAGCATCTCCTATTGGCCGCGGCCAACGTGGTTTGTTAGTAGCTCCGCCAAAAGCGGGTAAAACAATGCTACTTCAAAATATTGCACAATCAATTACGCACAATCATCCTGATGTAACATTAATGGTTTTACTTATTGATGAACGTCCGGAAGAAGTAACAGAGATGCAACGCCTAGTTAAAGGTGAAGTTATTGCATCAACGTTTGATGAACCAGCTTCTCGTCACGTACAAGTTGCCGAAATGGTTATCGAAAAAGCAAAACGCCTAGTTGAACATAAAAAAGATGTTGTTATCTTATTGGATTCAATCACTCGTTTAGCACGTGCTTATAACACCGTTATTCCTTCATCAGGTAAAGTACTTACTGGTGGTGTTGACGCTAACGCATTACATAAACCTAAGCGCTTCTTTGGTGCTGCACGTAACGTTGAGGAAGGTGGTAGCTTAACAATCATAGCTACAGCTCTTATCGATACTGGCTCTAAAATGGATGAAGTTATCTACGAAGAGTTTAAAGGTACTGGTAACATGGAACTTCACCTTAACCGTAAAATTGCGGAAAGACGTGTATTCCCAGCTATCGACTTTAACCGCTCAGGTACTCGTCGTGAAGAATTACTAACAAAACCAGATGAACTTCAAAAGCTTTGGATTTTACGTAAAATTGTTCATGACATGTCAGAAATTGATGCAATGGAATTCTTAATCGATAAACTATCGATGAGCAAAACCAATGATGAATTTTTTGATTCGATGAGACGCCAATAAAAGCGTTTTAATTGAATAAAAAAGCGCCTTAGGCGCTTTTTTTGTGTCTGGATTAAATACAGTTTAACTTTCATTATACTTTTTAAGTACACCCTGCAGCGTATCAACGAGCGCTTTAAAATCATTTGCACTGCTTTTTTGGCTTCTGCGTAGAAGTGCTCTGTCTAAATTTTTAGCCGATTGCGCAATTTCATCCAAACCAAACATTTGTGCAGCCCCTAAAATGCGATGGCTATCTTTTTGTAGCGCATCTAAATCTTCGCTTATAAAATGCTGCGTAATCGTTTCACTCTCCAAAGCAAAGCTCTGCTTGAAACTAATCACAAGATCGCTCATATCAACTTCATTTTGCTTTGTAATTGGCTGATCTTCTGCATTATGTAGGTGACTAGAAAGCGCTTTATAAAATGACTCTTTGTCTATCGGTTTACCTAAGTAACCAGTAAACCCTAACTCTAAATAACCATCCACTTCATGACTCATAGCATTTGCTGTTAAAGCAAAAATAGGTCGCTCAAAACCACATTGTTTTAATAGCTGAAAAGCAGAACGCCCATCCATCACTGGCATTTGAATATCGAGCAATACCAAATCTGGATATTCTTTTAAGCACTGCTCTACCGCTTGCTCACCATTTTCAACAGCAATAACCTCGAGTCCCATTGAGCGTAAATAACGACTTATTAACCTACGATTATCAGGATGATCCTCCGCAAGTACAACACGCCCTGCTAATTGCTTATTTGCCTTAGGAGCACTTTGAGTTTCAATCATGCTTTGAGATTTATTTACTTCTGCGCACGGTAAAAAGAACGAAAACTGACTGCCCTTTTTGTATTCGCTTTGTACGCTGATATAACCACCCATCATCGCAGCTAATTGTTGCGATAAGCTAAGGCCTAACCCTGTACCACCAAAGCGACGGCTAATGCTGTTATCAGCTTGGCTAAAGCATTCAAAAATAAGCTTTAACTGTTTAGAGCTCATACCAATACCGGTATCTTTTACAATAATAACTAGTCCTTGCTCACTCTTATTTAATGCAATAATGATCTGCCCTGAATGAGTAAACTTAATAGCATTTGCACATAAGTTTATAAGAATCTGCTTTACGCGTATTAAATCCAGCTTAGTGTAAAACTCATTACCCACTTGATTGTCTAAAATAAGATGTAGATTTTTTGCTTTTGCTTGGGTGATAAACATTGCGTGCACATCATTTACGAGCTCTACAATATCAAAGCACGAAATATTTAACTCTAATCTATTGGCTTCAATTTTACTTAAATCGAGTACATCATTTATTAAGCTTTTTAAATGGTCACTGTGACGCTGAATTACTCTTAATTCATCTTTAAGTGACTCAGGCTCATATAATTCATTAATTAAAGCATCTGTTTGCCCTAAAATAGCCGTTAGTGGAGTGCGAATTTCGTGACTAATATTAGCCAAAAACTGGCTTTTAACATCGTTGGCTTCTCTCAGCTCTTGTGCAATTGCCTGCAATTCTGCAGTACGTTGCGTAACTTGTTCTGTTAACTGCTGCTTAGCGCGTTTTTCTGCACCACGGCGATAAAGCGCAATACCAGTTACGACAACTAAAAGTAATAGTAAAAAAGAGAATAAAGTAAGCTGAGAACGCTGCGACATTTTTAGCTCTTGCACACGGCGATCTTGTTTAAGTTTTTCTATCTCTTGGTTTAATTGCGTTGCTTTAAATTGATGCTGAAGTACCGCTAGTGCATTTATAATTGCCGTACTTCTGAGCTTTCGCAACTCACTAATATATTTTTGTTGCAAAGCCATTGCGCTTGAATAATCGCCTTTACTGGCTTCAAGAAGTGCTTTGGCCCCCAAGCTCTCTCTAATTATTCGCTCACTACCATATTCATGAGCAAGTAAAATTGCTCTATCTAAATTTATTTGCGCCTCTTCTAAGTTGCCCTTAACAAACTGAATTTTAGCCAGCGCATGTAGCGCATTAAGCTCTAAATTATGGTTATCTATTTTAAGGGCGTAGTACTCACCTAATTTAGCTTGCTCGTACGCTTCATCCACTTTTTTTAATACTAAATTAGTATTTGCTAGGTTTGTATATTGTGTAGATAACTTATTGTAATCATTAGCTGAAATATAATAGCGTAGCGCTAGCTGGTAATAATGCAGTGCTAAGTCAAATTGATTACTCTCCATATGGGCAACACCCATATTGTTATATACCTGCGCAATACCGCTTTTATCATCTAATCGTTGATAAACCTTAAGTACATCTTGATAAAGACCAAACGCACTATCGTAGCGTGATAAGCGTATATAAACGCCTGCTATATTAAGTAGTATATCGGTTTTATCTTGCTCGCTGCCGTACGCCTCGTAGATAGCTTTTGCTTTTAAATAAAACTCTAGGGTATCGCCTAGCTTATTCATATTAAAATAGGCCAAACCAATATTATTTAATAAGTTTGCCTGCTCTAGTAATTGCTTATTCTTTTCTGCTAATGCTAGGGTACGGGTATATTCAATAATCGCTTTTTGAAATAAGCCTTGATAAAAAAGTACAACACCTTGCATTTTTATTGCACGAAAGTGCTCATCAGGGAAGAAAGTATCCGAAGTATGTTGTTCAAGTAATTTAAAGTAATGTAATGAGTCTTTAAAATTATCAACCGATAACGCAGTATTACCCAATGCCGAATAAACAGCGACACGCTCTTTTTTGGAGGCATTTTTATTAGCAAGTAGCATGTTTGCTAATTGTAATTTAGGCTCCCACTGCACTTCGTTTTTGAATTGCTCAAATAACGAATCATTATTTTGGGCATAGCTAGGAGCTATTAGTACACAGCATATAGTAAATAAGAGGCATTTTAACTTGCCCAGCATAATTTTAATCCTTCAAACCGTTACTTATATCAGTGTAATCTTTATTGAAGATACACCAACTACTAGGACCTAAACAATGCTTAACCCACTGATTGATGAGATTTTTGAGCTAATACTAACAAAGCAGGTTTGGCAAGTTCATACTTTAGCAGCAGAACTGACAAACCGCAGCGCTATGACCACTCTCGATAAAAGTCCTGAACGTGATTTATTTAAACGTAACTTTTTAATTATGAATGCACTGTACCAACTGCAGGCACAATTACGCCCTCAGAGTTTACTCATTTCAGCTCTGCATATCGAGCTTTTAGAAAAAGGAGATAATAGTTTAGTAACAACAAGCGAAAATTTGCGAGATTATTATTTAGATTGGCATAATTACGATACCAGAGAAGAGCAGATTGATGAGCTTTTAAATAGCTTTTGGCGTCAGTTTAAAACGATATCACCACAACAGGCTTTAAATGAAAATGAATTTAAAGCATTGGCTTTAGAATGGAAGTTACCTGAAAATTTCACTCTTAAAAATGTTCAAAAGCGCTGGAGACAACTTGCATTACAAGTGCACCCAGATAAACCAAATGGCTGTGAAGTTGAGTTTAAAAAAATACAAACACAATACGAGCAGCTAAAGGTAGCTGCTCGTTAATCTATTAATTTAGAAGTTTAAATTAACGAGTAAGGCGACGTGCGCGTATTTTACGCCCTTTAATATTGCCTTCGGTTAATTTACGAAGCGCAGGTTTTAATGAGTTACGCTCAACAGCAACAAACGCTACGTTATCAAGTACGTTAATTTTACCCACCTGACGACCTGCAACCCCATCTTTACCCGTTAAGGCACCTAAAATATCACCTGCACGTACTTTTTGTTTTTTACCTGAATCAATCATCAAAGTAACCATTTCAGGGCGGTACGGTGGCTTGTCTAATAAATTAAATGGTGGCATTTGCTCTGGAGTAATATCACGTTCGTAATGTTCGCCTATTTGAGCAATTTTAAACGCTTCTGCTTCACCGTAAATAGAACATGCAATGCCCTTTTTACCAGCGCGACCAGTACGACCAACACGATGCACATGTGTTTGCGTGTCATGTGCTAAATGGTAGTTAATCACCATATCCATGTCGTCAATATCTAAACCACGTGCAGCAACATCGGTTGCAACAAGTATTGAAGCACTTTTATTTGAAAAGTGAATTAACGTACGTTCACGATCGCGCTGTTCTAAATCACCGTGTAGCGAAACAGCACTAAAGCCTTCATCAGCTAAATCGTCACACACTTGTTGTGTTTCTACTTTAGTATTACAAAACACAACACAGCTTTGTGGTGTAAATTTAAGTAATAATAATTTTAGCGTTGGATAGCGCTGCTTATTATTATCCATTTTGTAGAAGTACTGCTTAATTGTGCTTTTGGCTTGCTCTTCTTCTACTTTAACCATTTCTGGATTTTTAAGTACACGCTTAGCAATTGCTTCAATAGCTCTTGGGAATGTTGCACTAAATAACAATGTTTGACGATTTTGTGGAATGCGCTCAATAATTGCATCAAGTGTATCTTGAAAACCCATATCAAGCATTTGATCGGCTTCATCAAGTACCAATGTTTCAACATCATCTAAACGTAAAGTACCTTTACGAATATGGTCATCAACACGCCCAGGTGTACCAACAATAATATGCGCGCCATGTTCAAGCGAGCCTATTTGTGGACCAATTGATACACCGCCACATAACGTTAATATTTTAATGTTATGGATACCGCGCGCTAATTTACGCATTTCAACCGCAACCTGCTCGGCAAGCTCACGAGTAGGACACAAGACTAAAGATTGAATACGAAAGCGTTTTACGTTTAATTTAGCTAACACACCCAAGCTAAACGCAGCAGTTTTACCTGAACCGGTTTTTGCCTGAGCAATGATGTCTTTACCAGCAAGTACAGGCGGTAAACTTTGCGCTTGTACAGGTGTCATATGCGCATAACCAAGTGTTGATAAATTATCAACGAGTCCAGCTGGTAAAGCCAAAGATGAAAAAGCAGTTGAAGTCACAGTAAGTTCCATAGCAATAAAAATAACGTGGGGGAAAGCCCCACTAAATATGCTGCTAATAATAGCAGAATTCGCAATTGGCAACCATTAACAAACACACTATAAAGCATGTTAATAAAAGATGTTGAAAATGATAGTGATTTGCATTAGGATCTCGATTGTTTTTTACATAACTGCGCTGGAAGCAATCAATGAAACTGAATTCTCTTTACATAGCACTATTAGCAAGCATTACAACAAACGCATATGCAAACTCTACCGACCTTGAACGTATAGAAGTAAAAGGTAGCTACTTTAATGATTACAAAGTAGATAACGCTAATGGCGCAATGAGAACGTCAGCTTCATTACTTGAAACCGCACAATCTGTAACCGTAATTACAGACACTATTGTTAATGAACAACTTGCCACTACCCTTGGCGAAGTACTAACAAATGATGCCAGCTTAACGGCAGGCTCACAGCAACGAAACCGTGAAGTATTTAACTTACGTGGGTTTGAGCTAAGCTCATCGACAGGTTATTTACGCGACGGGCATCAGCATTGGTCGCACTACCAGCAACCAATCGAAATTTTGCAACAAGTTGAAGTAATTAAAGGCCCATCAAGTATTTTATATGGTCAGTCAGGCCCTGGTGGATTGGTTAACATGGTAACCAAAAAACCAACTGCAACGACATTATTTAATGCCAGTGCCGATGTAGACCAACATGGTTCAACGCGCTTTATGGTTGATGCTGCAGGCGCATTAACAGAATCGGAAGATTTACGTGCTCGCGGTATTTTAGTTAAACAAGATGTTGATTACTGGCGTGAATACCAAAATGGTGAAAACCGTGAACGTGACCGCTTTTTAGGTGCTTTAGTTGTTGATTACGATATTAGCGACAATGCATTAGTACGTGTGCATTACGACCGCACAGACGACGAAGCAGGTTTAGATACTGGCGCATGGATAGACGATAATGCCAATGTAATTGGTGATGATAAAACAATCCGTGATATGTCTTGGGCGTTTACCGATATTACAGTAGAAAACGTAGGTGTAGACCTAGAAGTATTTTTAACCGATAACTGGCAAGTAAAGCTTGGCTATAACGAACAAACATTTGAGCGCCAACGCTTTGAATCAGCACCGAATATGCCAAGTGACTTTGTTGAGGGTGATAGCTATCAATCAAATCCTTATGATCGCTTTGATGATTGGCAATTTAAAACTGCATTTATTGATTTTATTGGTGAATTTAAAACGGGAAGTTTACAACATCAGTTTTTAATTGGCGCAAACTCGCTTAATTATTACTACGGGCAACGTCGTACCTCTGCCGACTCTTTTGATTTTTCTGCAGGACAAGCAGAACCATCTCGTCCATCAGTAAGCTATAAAACAGATGATACAATAAGCGAAACTGAATACGACTACTACGGTATTTACGTTCAAGACTTAATTTCGTTCTCACCAGAGTGGCAATTATCGCTAGGTGGCCGTTACGATAAACAAACACGAGAAGATGCAGATAACGAATCATTTGTACCAAAAGTAGGCGTGCTTTATCACCCAAATGCTTCTGCAACTATATACGCTAGTTACTCAGAAGGTTTCGAGCCTCAAGGCAGCGAAACATTAATTGATGAAACAGATGTAAATAACGGTATGAAATTAGATGCTATTACATCTGAGCAAAGAGAAATTGGTATTAAATGGCAATTATTTGATGACCGCCTAATGCTTACCAGTGCTATTTTTGATATTAGCAAAGAAGGTACTCTTGTTAGCGAACAACTTGAAGTTCCTATTGGGTCATTCACAAGTGAAACAAACCAAGTAGGTGAACAACGCCATAAAGGTTTTGAGCTAAGCGCACAAGGTGCCGCTACTGACCGTTTATTTGTAATGGCATCAACTATGTACCTAGATGCTAATTTTGAACGCGATGAAAAACTTGAAGGCAAACGCCCTACCGATGCACCAAAATGGTCGGCATCACTTTGGACTCGTTATGAATTAAACGATGCAATTGCACTTAATGCAGGTGCTTTTTACGAAGGTGAACGTTTTGCTGATAGCGCCAATACAATTACTAAAAATGCATATACGCGTGTTGATGTAGGTGCAACTTATAAGTTTAACTTAAGTAATACCGATATTAACTTACGCCTTAACATCGAAAACTTATTTGATAAAAGCTATTTAGGTGGTGGCGGCACAAATAATGTAACTGTTGGCGAGGGCACAAATCTTCGTTTAGCTGCGCAATTTAGCTTTTAAATAAATGCCTTAAATAACAGCTTTAAAATATAGCCCGCGTACATTTACGCGGGCTTTTTTATATCTAAATATTCACACCTAACAGCATTAAACCTATTACAAAGCCTATTCATCTCATCTATTTTTTATCATGTTTGTTACATGCTCTAATAGCGCTAATTATTAAAAAGGCCTACCAAAATGAAAAAATTAATTACCGCACTGCTGCTTACTAGCAGTATGGCTGCAAACGCTAACAGCGCCGAATTTACCCAAAAGCAATTACAACAAGTAGACAAAGTGCGCACCTCTGCACTAAATAGTGATTTAAGTTATAAATTACTAGAGTCATTAACAACTGAAGTAGGCCCACGCCTTCCTGGTACCGAAAACGATAAAAAAGCCGTGGCATGGGCTCAAGCCAAATTTAATGAACTGGGCTTTGATAAAGTATGGTTAGAAAAAGCCACATTTCCTGAATGGCGCCGTTATAGCGAAAGCGGAAAAATACTAACACCAAGCGAGCAACCACTGCACTTAACTGCATTAGGTAACAGTATAAGCACGCCAAAAGATGGGATTACAGCGCCGGTTGTATTATTCGAAACACTTGATGAATTAAAAGCCGCACCGGCAAACAGTTTAAAAGGTAAAATTGCGTATATTAATTACCGTATGAACCGCGACATAGACGGGAATGGTTACGGACCTGCTGTAAAAGCACGCGGTACAGGCGCTATAGAAGCATCTAAAAAAGGCGCTGTTGCCTACATGATGCGCTCGGTTAGTACCGGTCATCATCGCTTTGCACACACTGGCGGTAGTTACTACAAAGAAGGTGTTACAAAAATACCTAACGTAACAATTGCTAACCCAGATGCAGATCAAATAGCACGCTTAGTTGCTTTAAATAAAGAAGTGTCGGTAAATATTAATGTGCAAACCGAAAGCCTTGGTGAAGGCACTGGTTATAACGTTATTGGCCAATTTAATGGTACCGAAAACCCTGAGCAATATGTATTAATTGGGGGGCATTTAGATTCTTGGGACTTAGGGACTGGCGCATTAGATGACGGCGCAGGCGTTGCACTAACAATGGCAGCCGCTAAACATATTAGCGATGTAAAACGCCCTAAGCGCAGTATTCGTGTGGTACTTTTTGCAGCTGAAGAGCTAGGTCTTTGGGGTGCAAAAGCTTATTTTGCAGAGCATAAAAACGAGCTAAGCAATATTGTTGCAGCCGCTGAGTCTGATTTTGGCGCCGATGTTGTATATGCTTTTGAGTCGAACGTAAGCGCAGAGTCACTTCCTGTAGTTCGCGCTATAGCAAAAGAACTTGCGCCGTTAAATATTGAGCACATTGGTAAAAACCAAGCGAATGGTGGCCCCGATCTAATTCCACTTAAAGCAGCAACGTCAGCGCCTATTTTTGAACTTGCTCAAGATGGAACAGATTACTTTGATTACCACCATACAGCTGACGATACGCTTGATAAAGTGACACCTGCTAAGCTTCGTCAAAATACCGCTGCATATGCTGTATTTGCTCTAATGGCTGCCGATGCAAAAACCACTATCAAGCCTAAAGCTCAAAATAAGTAATAACAGACATACTTACTTACAGTTTGTAGCTTTAACTAACACGCTTCTTGTTTTACCTTTAGGTAATTAAACAAGGAGCGTGCTTTATGTTACTTTTCAACACAAGTGAATCATTTCCACATTTTGCACAAATAACACGCTGCCCTCACTGCCAAAGCGACGCCTACCATTTAGTAAATAAAAGCCGCTATTTACGATTTAGCATTTTACCTATGCTTGCCTTAAAATTAAGCTATAAACGCGAGTGCTATCAATGCGGAAAAAGCGAACCTGTTAAAATACCGCAACTACCGTTAATAGAAAAACTAAGCCTACCTAAATACTTTATTGGCGTATTTTTATTGCTTTGGATTGTTTCGTTTTTTTATCAACAACACCTTGATACCGAGACTCAAAAGCAAAGCTATTTGAATACACCTAAAATATATGACACCTACTTAGTACACGCCGACAAATTTACACACGAACCCTGGACCCTAACCAATTTAAGAATTGCTCAAGTTTTAAGTTTTGATAAGCAGTTTATTACCTTTCAGATAAGCAACTACAGCTATAAACGTAATAATAGTATTACCTTGGCAATGCGTACCAGCCAACTAATTCAAGACAATTACTTCTCCACTAAAACAATCACCCTCCCTCGTGATGAAGTAAAGCGTTTGTATAAAGACGAAGCTATTTATGACGTGCTGCGACCTTATGCCAACAGCCTTTATGGCGGGTTTGTGATGTTTCCTCCCAAACCTAAGCCACTATATAAAGGTTTAAAACTCGATAAAAACAATCAACAAGGCATTATTTATTTTAAAGATAAGTTGTTTTTTGAAGCATTTAATAGCTTTAAGCTAGCTGCTGAAGCGGGTTCTCAATGGGGGCAATTAAATTTAGCGCAAATGTATCGTGATGGTCAGGGAATAGCTCAAAATTATCAACAGGCTATTTATTGGTATAAAAAGGCCATTGAGCAAAAAAATACTAAAGCACAATTTGAATTAGAATCGCTTTGTAAAATAGCTAACTGTGAATGAGTGAATTTAAATATAGCTGGCGCAACAAGTACGCCAGCTATAAACTATTTTTTAAATAACTTTGTATAACCTACATGTATAAGCACAACAACTAAGCCGGCAATAACACCTAGCAAACCATCAAACAAGAGAGGCGCTAATACTTCTCCTGTGCCGCCAGCAACAGACTGAGCATAGCTCGTTACATCCACTTGAGTATGATGCAATAACTCAACACCATGCACTAAAATCCCGCCGCCTACTAAAAACATTGCAATGGTGCCCGCAAATGCTAAAAACTGCATCAACCTAGGCGCTGCTGCGAGTAAGCCTTTACCAAGTAACTCTTTAAATTTATTAGCTGACACTTTAGATTCGTTGAGTAAATAAAGCCCGGCATCATCCAGCTTTACAATACCGGCCACTAAGCCATAAACGCCAATCGTCATTATAATTGCGATAACACAAAGCACTAAAGCTTGGTTAAGTAACGTAGCGCCTGCCACAGTGCCTAAAGTAATAACAATAATTTCGGCAGAAAGAATAAAGTCGGTTCTTATTGCCCCTTTTATTTTTTGTTTTTCATACTCAACTAAATCTAATTTTTCATCTTCATCTACCACTTCATTGTGATGAGGCAAAAACTTAGCAAATACTTTTTCAGCTCCCTCAAAACACAAAAACAAACCACCCATCATTAAAAGCGGTGTTATTAACCAAGGCAGCCATACGCTTATTAATAAAGCAGCGGGTACGAGTATCGCTTTATTTAAAAATGAGCCCTTTGCCACAGCCCAAACAACCGGTAATTCACGCTCTGCTGCAACACCTGTAACCTGCTGTGCATTGAGTGCTAAGTCATCGCCTAATACACCCGCTGTTTTTTTTGTTGCTACCTTACTCATTGTCGCAATGTCATCAAGTAAAGTGGTTATATCGTCTAATAACGTTAAAAGGTTAGTGCCTGCCATAAAGCTTCCGAGCTCAAAAAATATTGCTATAAACATAACGTAAAGCGCTACTTTCACCAACGGTTAATTTTGCTTTGTTATTCTTACATTAGATTAAAATTTTGCCCTGCGTTTTAACTTACTTTTAAAGAAGATGGGAGAAAAAATGAAAGTATATTTAGCATTAATCGCTATTTTACTAAGCTTAACCGCATGTAGTGATTTACAAACCAGTACTGCTTACCAATGCGATGATGAGAGCGTAAAACTCAATATTATTAATAATTCTGAAGCCGAAATTATCTTTAACAATAAAGTGCATGTACTTAATCACGAAAAAAGTGCATCAGGGAATAAATATATAAGTGAAGAGGTACTGTTTTGGGGTAAGGGAAATGAGGCCATGCTAATCATTGCTGGTAAAAAAAGACAGTGCATCAAGGTTTAACACAAAACCAACCAATAAATTACAGTAATGCTACAATAATTAAAGACCCATTATTGTGATGAAGTTATGCGTTCAATTGCGATCAAACATAAAATAATTTTAGCTTTTACAGCCATTGGTTTATTGGTGCTAACAAGTAGTGTGTTTTTTTATTGGTCATTAAACAAAATTAGCGTTAACAATACCCGAACCGAAAAATTAGCAGTTCCGGTACAACAGTTCAGTAAAGATTTAAGGCTATCATTACTGTCTATTACTAAATTTAACGCCTTAGCTTACAGCCAAGCAAACCTTGATTTACTTCAACAAAATAAAAAACAGGCGCAAGCTGAGCAACAACAATTTAGCGATATGCTCAATTCGTTAAGCACTCAACTAAATCAACAAATAACAATGCAAAATTTACTCACCAGTACCAACGCAGGCTTCGAGCAACTGACTAAAGTAAGTGTCGCAATGTTTAGTGCTAAAGAGAGTAAGTTTGTAGCGCAAAATTCCACCATAGAATTATCAGCAACGTTTAACGAGCAACTTTACAATTTAAGTTCTAACTTACTTGATATAGAACTTTTAGAAGTGCCTGCAAAACAGCAGGCGCTACTTAATGCGATGTTTGGAACAGCGACCCGTATAGATGATTTATTGTTTAACTTAAGCAATAATATAAAAAGCATTACTCAAACTACAAGTATCAATGATTTAAATAGCCATCAGCAAGATACCCTATTTCTACTAGATAACATCCAACCTAATTTCACCTATTTAGAGCAACAAGCGCTACCCTTTAATAATGCGTTTAATGCTAAAAATTTAACGGCTAAATTTAATCAATTAAGAGAGTTACTTAACAACGATACAGGAATTTATGCCCAACAAAATAAAGTACTCAAAAGTACTATTGCTGCGGCTCAAAATTTTGAACACTTTCAACAGCAATTTATAACAACAGAAGGTCAGCTTATTGAACTTAATAAATTGGCTGATGAGCGCTTTAATGCCTTACAAACTAATGCAAAGGCCGCCATAAATACTGGGATTAGCTCTGTAGTAATTATTACGCTTGTTTTAATTATATTGATTATCGCTATCTCTATTTTTACAACTCGCGCAATGCTAAAACCGCTTAAAAAAGTAAACCGCGATTTAGCCCGAATCGCCTCAGGTGATTTATCAAAGCGAAGCCATCCGCGCAGTAAAGATGAATTTGGTACTTTGCTAAATAACATAAATAAACTCAGTGAAGACCTTACCCAGTTAATTGGCGCAATTAGTAGCGACGCCCATGAACTAGACCGCAGCGCTATTAAAACCAGTGAAAAAGGTTAGCAAATGACGGTTGTTGCACAACAGCAGTTGGAGCGAAGCGCACAGGCAACATCGCTTGCACAAAATATGCTAACTAACTCACAAGCGGTTTATGAACAAGCAGATAAAACATCAAGTGAAATAACCAATGCATCGCAATTTGCCAATGACGTAAACAAGATTGCTAATACAAACAGTCTAAGTATAGAAACTTTATTACAGCGCCTTGATAAAGCAGTAGGCAGCACTGAGGAACTAGCCCAACACACTCAGCTTATTGAAGCCATTGTTGAAACAATTAGCAGCATTGCCGAGCAGACCAACTTATTGGCACTCAATGCTGCAATTGAAGCAGCGCGAGCGGGTGAAAACGGACGCGGGTTTGCTGTAGTTGCTGATGAGGTTCGATCATTAGCTGCACGTACACAGACCTCGACTAGCGAAATAAACACCATGATCCAAACATTGCAACAGCACACTCAAACAACTCAAGAACACATTACCGATGGCCAACACCAAGCCAAGCAATGTGTTAAAAACAGCACTGAACTAAATAAAGCCGTAGAGCGTATTAAAAGCACATTGTTGTCTGTTAATCAGATGAGTGAGCAGATTGCTCATGCATCACATGAGCAATTGACTAACAGTAACGACATTCAACAAATAATGGCCAAGGTGACAGAGCAAGCAACCTTGAATGCCAAAAACGCGACAACCCTAGCAAGCGAAAGTGAAGACGTAAATCAACTTGCACACTCCTTAACAAGTGCCGTAGAGCGCTTTAAGTTTTAAGTGCAAGTAATGACTTGGCTTGCATGAAATGGGTATAATACTTCAACTCTTTTGCTTAATAGCGGCCCACAATGAAATATAAAGATCTACGTGATTTTATCGATTTGCTTGAAAAAAAAGGCGAACTTAAACGTATCACCCAAGAAATCGACCCGTATCTTGAAATGACCGAAATATCTGATCGCACATTGCGTGCAAAAGGCCCTGCGTTATTATTCGAAAATCCAAAAGGCTACGATATGCCAGTGCTTACCAATTTATTTGGTACACCAAAACGCGTAGCTATGGGCATGGGCCAAACCGATGTTAGTGAGCTACGTGAAGTAGGTAAGCTACTCGCTTTTTTAAAAGAGCCAGATCCACCAAAGGGCATTAAAGAAGCCCTAGGCGCTATACCTATTTTTAAGCAAGTGCTTAATATGCCAGCAAAAGAAGTTAAAAAAGCGCCTTGTCAGCAAGTGGTTTTAGAAGGTGATGATGTAGACTTAACTAAATTACCTATTCAGCATTGCTGGCCAGGTGACGCTGCACCATTAATTACTTGGGGCCTTACCGTAACTAAAGGGCCTTATAAAAAGCGCCAAAATTTAGGTATTTATCGCCAACAGCTATTAGGCAAAAATAAAATAATTATGCGCTGGTTATCACACCGTGGTGGCGCGCTTGATTTTCTAGAATGGTGTAAAGAAAACCCAGGGCAACCTTATCCGGTTTCTGTTGCATTAGGCGCTGACCCTGCAACAATACTAGGCGCTGTAACACCAGTACCCGACACATTAAGCGAATATGCTTTTGCTGGTTTATTACGTGGTAGTAGAACCGAAGTTGTTAAATCTATTTCCAATGACCTACAAGTCCCTGCCAGTGCAGAAATAGTACTTGAAGGTTACATTATGCCGGGCGAAATGGCGCCAGAAGGCCCTTATGGTGACCATACCGGTTACTATAATGAAGTCGACGACTTTCCAGTTATGACGGTAACTCACTTAACGCATCGTAAAGATCCTATTTATCACAGCACATTTACTGGCCGTCCGCCTGATGAGCCTGCGATTTTAGGTGTAGCACTTAATGAAGTGTTTGTGCCGATATTACAAAAGCAGTTTCCTGAAATTGTCGATTTTTACCTTCCGCCTGAAGGGTGCTCGTACCGTATGGCGATTGTAACAATGAAAAAACAATATCCTGGTCATGCTAAGCGCGTGATGATGGGCGTTTGGTCGTTCTTACGTCAGTTTATGTATACTAAATTTGTAATTGTGTGCGATGACGATATTAATGCCCGTGATTGGGAAGATGTTATTTGGGCTATAACAACCCGAATGGACCCCGCTCGCGATACAACATTAATAGAGAACACACCTATCGATTACCTCGATTTTGCATCGCCAGTTTCTGGCCTTGGTTCAAAAATGGGAATGGATGCTACCAATAAATGGCCTGGCGAAACCACCCGTGAATGGGGCGAGCCTATTGTTATGGATAAAGACACCAAAGACCGCGTAGATGATATTTGGGAAAGCCTTAATATTCTTTAAGTGTTTATATGTAAGTACATAACAGGCTATAAAATAACCCTGCAGATATGCTAGAATCGACTCATTCGATTGCGTATCTGCTGTTAAAAGCGCTGCTAAAAGGTAAAAAATGCAAACATTAAAAGCTGAAGTTGTAGCTATCAGCCCACTTACAGAATTTGTTCATAAAGTAATTTTAAAGCCACAACAACCTGTGACCTTTGAAGCTGGCCAATACATGCAACTGGTGTTAGGCGAAAAAGACAAACGTGCTTTTTCTATAGCTAGCCGCCCTTCACAGTGCGATGCAATAGAACTGCATATTGGCGCGTCAGGTGCCGATTCGTATGCAATGCAATCGCTGGAACATTTAAGAAGTGCACATAATGATGGGCAGTTAGTAGACATTGAAGCCGGACTGGGTATTTCACAGTTGCGCCTACAATGTGAGCGACCAATTATTTTACTTGCCGGCGGTACTGGTTTTTCATACGCAAAATCAATGGCTGATCACTTAGCTGAGATTAAATGCGACCGCCCTGTATTGTTTTACTGGGGCGTAAAAGAAGAGTCTGCTTTATACGCACACACCGAAATGCAAACATGGGCCGATAGCCACAAAAACTTTGAGTTTATTCCTGTGGTAGAAAATCCATCTGCTAATTGGCAAGGTCATACTGGTTATGTACACAAAGCAGTAATGCAAGATATTGTATCGCTTGAACCGTACGATATTTATATGGCGGGTCGTTTTGACATGATAGGTATTGTCCGTGATGACTTTATTACTCATGGTGCAATTCGTGAAAACATGTACGCAGATGCATTCGCATTTATCAAATAATTGAAATTAACTTTCAGTTATGAATAAAGGCACCTAATCGGTGCTTTTATTTTATATAACAATAAATACTTAATAGTTAAAACCTATCAATCTCATCAATATAAACAATTTCCTAAATTCCTATCTATAAACCATACTTTGTATAGAACATCAGCGGGAGAGACCCAAATGCTAAATACAAAAGTAAAAGATTTTATGCAACGCAAGTTGCCAAATATAACACCCGATACAGAAATGACGACAGCCATAGCAGAACTACAAAAATTTAAACTACTTGGCGCACCAGTATTTGATAAAGATAAATGCCTAGTCGGATTTATATCTGAGCAAGAACTATTAAAACCACTTACGCAAAGCAGTTATTTTTGTGATGGGATGGTTAAAGTATCGCAACTTATGCAAACAAAGGTAGTGACAGTTAGCGGCGATACCAATATTATTGAGCTTGCAGAGCAAATGCAGCCCGGTAAACCAAAAAACTACCCTGTTGTAGAGGGTGTTAAAGTAATCGGCATGATCAGCCGAGCAGATGTACTTAAAGCACTTTACGATAATTACATGAGCTGCCAAACACACTAAATTGCAGATAACAAAATGCCGCTTATAAAGCGGCATTTTTAATGTGTATTAAATAGAGTTAACGTGCGCTAACGATTGCTGAAAGTTCTTTTTTATCGCCATCGCTTAAAAATGCTATTTCTAATGCATTTTTTTGGGCTTTTTCCATATCAGCTTGAGATAAGCCCGCTTTAGGTGCTGCAACGGTATATTCGTACTCAATTTCAATGCCTTCAACCGCAGGGTCATCAGTATTAATACACGCTAAAATACCGTGATCTAAAAACTGTTTAAGTGGGTGCTTAGCTAAATCGTTTACTGTACTGGTTTGAATATTACTTGTTAAGCACGACTCAATACCAATACGGTTATCGCGTAAGTAATCCATTAGTTTTGGATCTTCAATAGCTTTAACGCCATGCCCTATTCGGCTTGCACCTAACTCATTAATTGCTTGCCAAATACTTGGAGCACCGAGTGCCTCTCCAGCATGAATAGTCGAAGCTAAATAAGCATTTCGTACTTGTTTAAAGTGCTCTACAAACAACTCACCAGGAAAGCCAATTTCGTCACCGGCTAAATCAACAGCGACTAAATCATTTTTAAATGCGAGTAAAGCATCAAGCTCTTTTTGACATGTTTTTACGCCATAAGTACGCGATAAAATACCAATCAAGTTAGCTTTTATATTTGCATCCTTTGTTGCTGATTTAATACCATCAACAACCGCCTCTACAACCCCTTCTGGGTGTAAACCTTGGCTTTGTGCCATGTAGTAAGGGCTAAATCGAAGCTCTACATAATCAAGGCCTTGTGCTTGTGCATCTTCAATGTTTTCAATCGCTATGCGTCTACACGCATCGTAGTCGCCAAGTACAGTGACACCCCAATCTAACTTTTGTAAAAAAGCCATAAGGTTTGGCTCAGGGTCAATAACTTGAACATGAGGAATTAATGCCTCAACGTTATCTGCAGGTAACTCTATATTAAACTGACGACCAAGTTCTAATATGGTTTGCGCACGTACATTACCATCTAAATGACGGTGAATATCTAGCAAAGGTAATTTTCTATTGATCATAATAGCAACCCAGTTTAGTTAAATTTGCGCGCATGATACGCAGATATAGTTATTTTTCAAGTCTATATGGTTTGCGTTAAGTTTAAGCGGTCATATGTCTGCTTTTTGTGCAAAAAATAACGTTACTTATTTATTTGATAAATAATGCCAAAGAGTTTTAAAAAGCGTATTTGCATCAATAGGTTTGGTAATATAACTATTCATTCCAGAGGCTAATGCCTTTTTAACGTCATCGTCATGGGCGTTCGCCGATAGCCCTATTATGGGTAAATCAATTAACCCTAAATCACAACGAATTACTTTTGTTGCTTGGAGTCCATCCATTTTTGGCATCTGAATATCCATAAGAACAATGTCGTAGCTATTTTCGGTTAGCTTTTCTATGGCTTCAAAACCATCATTAGCAATGTCGGCAATACACCCTTTTGTTTTTAAAATGGCACTGGCAACATGCTGGTTAAGTGGGTTATCTTCGACTAAAAGTAACTTATAGTTTGCGAATGATAAGGTACTTACATCTATTTCGTCGTATTGCTGTTGAATTTGCTCTGCCTTTGGTAAAGGCGATATAAGCGGCAAACTAAATGTAAATGTAGAACCTTTACCTTCATAACTGACTAAATCAATTGCACCACCCATTAACTCAACCAGCTTTCTGCAAATACTTAACCCTAAGCCTGTACCACCATATTGACGTGAGGTTGAGCTATCGGCTTGCGCAAACGGTTTAAACAATTGTTTTTGTGCTTCGCTACTAATACCAATACCCGTATCGTTAATACTAAAGTAAGTCATTTTTTTCGACTGCCAAATTTTCAGAGTGATCTCACCTTCCCCTGTAAATTTAACCGCATTATTGAGCAGATTCAGCAGCACTTGTTTTAAGCGGATTGGATCGGTATTAATGACCAAATTTGATGTTTTATCAAAATCTAGACTTAACTTTATTGATTTAATGTCAGCTTCAAACTGAAGTAAATTAAGCATTTCATCCGCTAAACTCGCTACATTAATAGGCTCTTGCATTAAGTCTAGCTTGCCTGCTTCCATTTTTGAAAAGTCGAGCACATCGTTTAATACCCGCAGTAAAACACCCAGTGCTCCATCTGCTTGTTCAATGTAACTTCTTGCTTGTTGCCAATCATTCTGTTGCAGCGCTAAATAATGCAGCCCTTTTATACCGTTAATAGGGGTACGGACTTCGTGACTCATGTTTGCTAAAAACTGTCCTTTAATATGACTCGCTTCATCTGCTTTTTGTTTTTCTTTGCGTAATGTATGCGTTTGCTTAGCCACTTGTTCGCGAATTTGTATGTTTGTACCTGTAACTGAAATCAAAAATGTAATCAGTAACCACACAAACAACATACCTACTATTTGTGCAAGCCAATACATTAACCAAGACGTTCTAACTATTGGTTCATATAACTCGACCTGCCACATGCGTTTGCCAATCAACAATTGATATTCTTTAAACAGCGTTTGCGAGTTATCGGTATCGGCAATATAAATTGCCTGCTTTTTCCCTGGTATCGTTGTATCAAAAAAACTGACTGAAATTGAGTTGTTGTGATCAAATAATAGTGTTTGCGATAAGCGTTTCAGACTGACAATCGCTGCCACAAAACCTTGAAAATCATCTTCGGTAGACGACTCTCCAAAAACAGGATATAAAAAAAGCACACCGTCTTCAGCTGTATTTTGGACTAAATTAATTGGCTCACTTAGTGCAAGTTCATTAAGCTCTTTCGCTTTGCTAAGCGCTGCACCTCTTACTTTACTAGAAGCTAAATCAAACCCTAAAACACCTTCATTATCTTTTAAGGGATATACATATTTTACAGGAAAGTAATTACTACGAGTACCTGCAGGTTGCCAACCTCCATCAAGTGACTTTTCTTTTATGTATAAAGTTTTGCCTGTGGCTGTATTTTCATGTGTTTCAAAATCTGCGAGTTTATTTGCTGGTACATAAGGTATCCATTCAAATGCTAAAATTTCTTGGCTATAGTCCAACTGCTTTGAAGTAAATTGTTTAAACTCTTTAAAGTTCACGTCATTACTACTAGCAAAAAATGTAGCTAACAATCCTAAGTGAGCAGTAATACCATCGAGCTTCTGGCTTATAGCATTTTGCACAGTAAGTATTTTGGCTTCTTGCTTTTGAATGTCTTTTTCTTTTTTTACACTGGCAGCGCCATAAAAACTAACGCTGATCAGTATATAAATTAATAGTGAAGGTAAAATTACCAACATACGGTGGCGTACTTGCGTGTAATTAAAGGCTGCGAGCATGAGTGGAGTAAATATAAGTACACCGATACTGTCACCAATCCACCATGCTATAAAGCTATCAAAAATAGCATGCGTAGGGATCACATTATTCAATGCTAATAAGCTAGTTCCCACACCTGCAGCAATAACACAGCATATTGGCCCTGCTACTATTAGGCTCTGCACACTGTGTTTTAAAGAAGATAAATCTAGTGGAGCCTTTATAACATTTACTATGATTTGACGACCAATCCAAGCCTGTAAAACAGAGGCTAAAGTGACGCAAATAGCTTGTAAAAGCACATTAAAATGAAGAATATCTACGGTGTTATCAAGATGAATTAAGTTAGTACAGAAAGCACCAAGAATAAGGCCAATAAATGACTTACGTCCCCAAATTAAAAAGCTCGCTAAAGCAATTCCTGAGGGCGGCCAAGAGGCGACCGCATAGCCATCAACAGAAAGAAGTGAGTTGCTAAAATACCCAGTAAAGAAGTAAGCACAAGCCAAGCTAAGGGTTAATATTAAAAACTTTCTCAATGCTTGTGCTCCTGAACTACAAAAAATGCTAAGTAGTTATAGTGTAGTCATTTATTGATATAAAACGAGCGCCTTTTCTGCTTGTGCACTATTTTTATAACTTAAAACAGCTTGTTCAGAGAACTGTTTTTTATTGTCACTATTCAGTGCTTTATCAAAAATTCTAGCTGCTAAGTCATAATCACCTTTAGCATTAGCAAGGCAAGCCAGCGCAAGTAATAGTGAATTATTTGAATCATCCTTTTTAAGGCGTTCTTGTATGTTTATTTGCAACTTAGGCGCGTCGGCTGCTGTTGCTTTACTTAATATATTGGCAAGCTCTAAGTGTTGCTCATTATGCTTAACCATTTTAATTAAGTCACTTTCGATAACAGCCAATTGACCTGCTTGCGCCATTTGCATTAAATATGCGGTGTGGGCATGAGCTTGCAGCTTTTTCGGTAGCTGTTTATATTTTTCACTCAGTTTGTCTGCATCTAACGCATTAAAGTAGGCACTAAATAACTGCGTCCACTGTGCATCAGTAAGTGCTTTTTTGCGTAATAAACGCGGCAAAAAATCTTCCAGCGCACTAAAGTGTTGTTGCTGTACTAATACTTCTGCATAAAGTTTTAACTCAAGTGCGGTGGCTTTTTTAGCTTCTGCGCTAATACGCATTTGTGATTCAATCGCGCTACTGTCGCCACTTGCCAACCATAGCTTTGCTACTTTTAATTGATGCTCTGGGCTTATTTCAAATAAACGCTCAAGTGCTTTATCTGTTTGATTATTAGCAAGCGCTGCTTTTGCAAGTAATGCTAAGCGAATATCTTCAAACTTATCTGGTACGCTATTACCCGATAGAGCCTGCTCTACATGCTCATAATCATCATTAATAGCACTCCACAGAGCCTGCTCAATAGCTACTTGTTTGCGCTCTTGGCTACGTGCAAAAAAGCCATGTTTAGTATTATGATAAATCGATAATAAGTAGCGGATTAGCTTATATGTTAAATATAAAACAACAGCGGTAATGACTGCCATTATACAAAACGATACTATCGTGCCTTCTATCGTCGTATTGTTAAATGAAATAAGTACATAACCTTTTTCATCTAGCACAAATGGAGTAACCGCTAGTACAACAACAATAGCTACAATTAAAATAATTAGCCCTATCATTGCGCCCACTCCTTAACCTTTTGTGTACTATTTAAGGTTATTTTTGGATTAAAATTAAGCTGCTCTTTTTCGAGTTTAGACAACGCTTTAAGTACCGTTTTGGTTGCATCATCGTCTTGCTTAAAGTACTCACCAACTAAACGTTTTGCTTCACTTAAGGCGCTAAAGAAAATACTCGCCTGCTTACTCATAAGTGCATCTTGTGCCTGAGTTATATTAAGCTTGATTCGTTGATTAATTAAATGGCGCTCTTGATCTGTAAGTAATGGCTCAATGGAAACACCTTCGTGCTGGCGAATAGTAATAAAGCTATCCACAATTTTATTCCAGCTATTACTCAGGTTTTGCTGCCAATCACTCACGTCATCACTTAAAGCATTTTCATCTATTGCAGCCGCTTCTTCTGGCAAGTTAACCGCATTAAAAACTAAATTATCAACGCTATTAAGTGCACTGTTTAGCTGTAAATAAATAGCCTCTGTTGCTATAGGTTTAAGGCTATCAAGTGTTTGTATGTCTTGCATAATAGCTTGGCGAACTTCAACTGTTCCTGGGTGTTCGCTAAGTAATGCATCTAAGCGCTTTAAAACAGCACTAGTGCCTTGGTAATCTTTTTCAGCCCATAGTTTAAATTCAGCCATACGCTGTAAGCTGGTTACTTCTTGTGGGTTTAAAGACGAGCCTTGTTGCTGCGCTTTTTGCAGGGCTGCTTTTAGTTCTTGCTGATTTTGAGCTGCACTTTCACTTAGGGTTGCGGCTACTTTTTTCTCACTATTAAACAGCGCTTGCTGCAAATTAGATTGCGCCGATTTAAGTGCTTGCAGCTCTTGAACGAGTAACTTATTTTGCTCGCTTAACTCATTAACGGCTAGGTTTTGCGCCTTACCCGCATTTAATTTTTGATAAAACTCGTATCCAACACCAGAGGCCACAATTAACGAAATAAGAAGCGCAAGTGCTGCAACCTTACTTACCTTTTGTTTGTTTTTTTCTGTCGTATTTTTTGTAGCTGCTGGCTCTTGCTTAGCTGATTTAGCTGAGGCCGGGTTAGCTATTGTTGATGTGGCTTTTTCTGCCGTAACTGACTTTGACTGTTCGCTCATGTTGCTACCTTGCTGATTAATACAGGTAAACATAGCGTCATCGCTAGCTCCTGCTGCAATATGTATATTAGCCAAACTTACTTGTTGTTGCTGTAAATATGCGGCAATGCGCTCGCTGGCAACATAAAATTGGCACTGTTGTAACCATTGTAGTTGTGGTGCAGCAAGGGGAGTAAAAATGGCATCGACTGCTGCATTACTTGTTATGACTATACCGTGTACATTATTGCTTTTCCAGTGGTCAGTCCAGTTACCACCTAATTCACTTATCGGTTCACGTTTGTACACTACGCAATTATTTAAAAAAGCACCGCGCTCTTTAAGCACTTTTGCTATATCTGGGCGACCGCCTTGTCCTTTAACCAAAACTATATTACTACCATCAACCTGAGCAAGTGATTTTAGAGCCAGTAACCCCTCTGAATCATATTGCTTAGATTTAGGCAATGCAGCACGCACACCAAATTGTTCATATATTGTGTCGGCTGTTTGTTGGCCTACCGCATAAAACTGCGCTTTTGTATTTATATCTGGTTTTAGTTGCGCAAGCGCACTGACTGCATCTTGCGATATAAATATTATTTTGTCCGCATTTAACAGCGGACTCAGCTCGGTGCTAGAGGGTGTTAAATGCGTTATTTTTAATACCGGAAACAAAGACGCCTGATAACCCGCTTGCTCTAATTGCTGTGCAAGGGCTGCGCCTTTTCCTTCGGGCCGAGTTATCAGAATATGTGTCATTTATGCGTCTCTATAAACTTCAGCTAATATTTTGTCTGCGCCTTGAGCTAGTAATTTTTTAGCAAGCTCAATGCCTAGTTTTTCTGCATCATTTACATGACCAGTTACTTCGTCGCGTAAAATTTCGCTGCCATCAACAGCACCCACTAAACCACGCAAATGTACCTGCTCGCCATCAACTAATGCATAAGCACCAATAGGCACTTGGCAACCACCTTCTAAATGGCGATTCATCGCACGCTCTGCATTTACGCGAATACGTGTTTGAGTATGCTCAAGTGGTGCAAGTAATGCTTTTGTTACTTCATCATCAATACGGCACTCAATACCTACAGCGCCTTGACCATTTGCCGGTAATGATACTTCTGGCTCAATATAGTCGGCAATACGCGACTCCATTTCTAAACGAATAAGCCCTGCTGCAGCCAAAATAATAGCATCGTATTGGCCATCATCTAACTTACCTAAACGCGTATTTACATTACCGCGTAAATCACGAATATCTAAATCAGGACGAAGTGCTTTAATTTGGCACTGACGGCGCAAACTCGAAGTGCCCACAATAGCGCCCTGTGGTAGAGCGTTTAAATTAGCAAAATTGTTTGATACAAACGCATCTCGCGGATCCTCACGCTCACAAATAGTATACAGCTCTAATCCGTCAGGGAACTCTACTGGTACGTCTTTCATAGAATGTACGGCAATATCAGCTCGGCCATCTAACATGGCTTGCTCAAGCTCTTTAACAAATAAACCCTTACCGCCAATTTTGGCCAAAGGCGTATCTAAAATTATATCCCCTTGCGTCGACATTGGGACTAATTCTACGCGTACATCTGCATGAAAACGCTCAAGTTCAGCTTTTACAAATTCGGCCTGCCAAAGTGCTAAAGCACTTTTACGAGTTGCGATGCGTACTAATTTTGTTTTTTCTGTCATAAGGGTATCCAATTAATTACTGCGTTTAGCTAGTTTTAGTCAGCTAAAATTCTAAATTCTTTTTGGGCAATTAAATTACCTTGCTCATCTACAACATCAACACGCCAGTGGCCTGTTTGTGTGTCCATAATATTTTTTGTTGAGTAGGTTCTGTAGCGAGGCGAAGTAACATTGAGTGTAATTTCAGCCATAGTTTCATCTTCAAACGTCCAAACATGTTTAACTTGCTGCCCTTGAAGGTTTTTAATCTCGCTAAAAAACGATAACCCTTCATCAAACTGACTTAACCTAATATCTGCCGCAAACACATTAGTAGGCTCACGCTTACTTACTTTACGAGTAAGTACCGCACGGCTAATTTTATCTGTGTCTATTTGCGCGCCTAATGCCACACTTGCCACTTGTGCTGTAGGCGAAAAACCTTCAGTACCACTCAATGCACCATCATCGCTTTTTTGATCTAAAAGTAAGTCACTCTGATCAGCATACTCAGCTATATTTTCAGCTTCTTCGGTTTCTTCCTGCGCATCATTATCAAGGTTTGAGTTTAACTCTGTATTAATACTCTCACTTTGATCAATCACAATATCGTTGCTAGCTAATAAAACTGTATCATTATTTACTGGATTCACTTTATCAGGTGCATTATTTGATATGCTTTGCTCAACTTCATTCTGCGCAGCTAATAACGGTTCAATGCTCGTTTGCGTTATCTCTGCGGACTCGTTAGGAATGTTGTTTATTGATGATTCAGGCTCAACATCCGTTACTTCAACGTTTGTCTGGTTTTGAGCGTTACTGCTAAAGCTTAAAAATTGCTCCTGCTCATTTGGATGCTCACCTTGCTCTGCACTGGCTGAGGTTGTTAAGCCATATACAACTGCTGCAGAGGTCATTAATACCAACATAGCAATACTCACAATACGACGCCAATTCCACTCGTAGCTTACCGTTGGTACACTCTCTTGTAGTTCGCGTTTAACATTTGCTTTAATAACTATTTTTTGACTCATATTGACCTCAGCGGTTCCAAAATTAGCTTAAACGAGCAATTAACCATTGGCGAATAGCTTGCAATTCTTCTGCGCAAACTTGATGAGCCATTGGGTATTCTTGCCAGCTTACATCCATGTTATGTGCTGTTAATACTTCAAACGCACTTCTTCCCGCGCTATGCGGTACTACGTTATCTTGACTACCATGCGCCATAAATACATTTAAATCGGTATGTTTTGCTTCATCAGCAAATTTTTGCGGCACACACATATAAGTAGAAAGCGCCATAACACCCCCAAGTTTTTGCTCAAAGCGCGGCGCTAAATGTAGCGACACCACACCACCTTGAGAAAAACCAGCTAAAATAATTTTATTAGCGGGTATGCCATTAGCAATTTCTTTGTTGATTAGCTCTTCTACTTTAGCAGCCGAATCTCTTACGCCTTGTTCATCGGCACGCTTATCTAATTCTATAGATTTAATATCGTACCAAGAGCGCATTTCCATACCACCATTTATGGTGACCGGTTGCATTGGTGCATGCGGAAAAACAAACCGTATACCCAGTTCACTTGGTAAATTAAGCTGCGGAGCCACTGGTGCAAAACCATCCCCAGAATCGCCTAAGCCATGTAACCAAATAACCGTTGCTTTATGCTCGCTTTGAGCTGGGTATTCTACAAACTCTAAACTCATAGTGTTGATTGCCACTTAACTTCTTGACCTGCTTGGCGAGTTGATGCTTCATTTATAAACGCCCAAAATTCTGCACCCGAACGGTTATCAATCCATAACCCATCACGCATTTCAAAATGATGACCGTTAAACTTAGTCGCAACCCATACTTGATGAAGAGGCGCTTGTTTATTGATTACTATTTTACTTTTATCAGGAAAAATAATTTCTAAAATACCTTGTGCCGATTCGTAATCTAAATCAGCTTCGCAATCATCAACTTGCTCTTCAATAGTGAACATAAGAGCTTCGGCTAATTGGTGATATTCGTGTTCAGTCATTGTTATTTCCTTTGCAGGCGAGCCGCCTAATATTGGGTACGTTTTAGCTTTAAAAGTGTACTGTTAGTGTAACAGGAATAAAATCATCCGCGAATAGCTGCATTTTTTAGATATTCTGTTACTCTGCGATTATAAAGCCAGCAACCATATTAATCTAATGAAAGCGACGCATACCTTACAATTAAAAAAACTATTAATAAGCACTGTACTGTTAAGCGCCTTAGCTGGCTGTGGGCAGAGCGGTCCGCTATATTTACCAGAACAACAAACAGAGCAAAACCAACCTCAAAATACAGCTAAGCCAGCCACTACCGCTGAGCAAGCAAAAACACAGCAAAGTCAGGAGCAATAAATGGATTATTTTAACTACAAAAACAACCAATTATTTGCCGAAGACGTAAGTGTGGCAAGCATAGCGCAGCAATACGGCACACCTTGTTATGTATACTCGCGTGCTACGTTTGAGCGCCATTACCTAGCGTTTGCTAACGCCACTAAAAATCATAAAAGCTTGGTGTGTTACGCCGTTAAAGCAAACTCAAATATAGCCGTACTTAATATATTAGCGCGCTTAGGATCGGGTTTCGATATTGTATCTAAAGGCGAACTTGCACGTGTAATTAAAGCAGGAGGCGATGCCTCTAAAGTGGTTTTTTCGGGCGTGGCTAAAACGTCTGACGAAATAGCGTACGCATTAAAGTTAGGTATTAAATGCTTTAACGTTGAATCAGCCTCTGAGCTTGAGCGAATTTCAGAAGTTGCTTGTGAGCTTAATTTAGAAGCGCCTATTTCTATTCGTGTAAACCCCGATATAGATGCAAAAACACACCCGTATATTTCTACCGGCTTAAAAGAAAATAAATTTGGTATTGATATTCAAACGGCGGTGAGTGTTTATCAACAAGCAGCGGCTTTACCTGGTTTAAAAATAATTGGTGTTGATTGCCATATTGGCTCTCAATTAACTGAAGTAAGACCCTTTTTAGAAGCCCTTGATAAACTCATGGCGCTTATTGATGAGCTAAAAACCAACGGTATTGAGCTAACTCACTTAGATATTGGTGGCGGTTTAGGCGTGCCATATAACAACGAGCAACCACCGCACCCAAGTGAATATGCAGCGCAAGTTACCGAGCGCTTAGCTAACTATAAACACCTTGAACTAATTTTTGAGCCAGGGCGCGCTATTGCAGCTAACGCAGGTATTTTAGTTACTCAAGTTGAATTTATTAAACAAAACCAAGACAAATTTTTTGCCATTGTAGATGCAGGTATGAACGACATGCTTCGCCCTGCGCTTTATCAAGCGTGGCAAAAAATCATTCCGGTATCAGTTCGCGACGACGAAACACCTACTCACAACTTTGATATTGTGGGTCCGGTGTGCGAAACCGGCGACTTTTTAGGAAAAGATCGTGAACTAGCGCTTAAACAAGGCGACTTACTCGCACAGCGAAGTGCTGGTGCATATGGCTTTACCATGAGTTCAAACTACAACTCGCGCCCGCGTGTTGCAGAAATAATGGTAGATGGTGAGCATCATCACCTTATTCGTGAACGCGAAACTATTGAAAGCCTTTATCAAGGTGAGAAAATTTTACCATAAACGTTTTTGTTACGACGCTGCTCTGTGGCATGATTAGCACAGAGCAAAACCGAATTAGAGCGCTATGTTAGTTAATTTTTCCAAAATGCACGGCTTAGGCAACGACTTTGTTGTAATTGATAACATTACACAAAATGTTTTTTTGTCGCGAGATCAAATCAAAAAACTGGCAGATCGCCATTTTGGCATTGGCTTTGACCAATTGCTGATGGTTGAAGCGCCATATTCTCCTGATCTCGACTTTCATTATCGAATTTTTAATGCCGATGGTACCGAAGTAGAACAATGCGGTAACGGCGCACGCTGTTTTGCCCGCTTTGTACGCATGAAAGGCCTTACTAACAAGCACAAAATTACTGTGTCGACCAAGTCGGGCAACTTAACGCTCTACATAGAAAAAGACGGTCAAGTGACGGTTAACATGGGTCATCCTAACTTTGAACCCAGTAAAATCCCTTTAAAAGCAAGCAAGCGCGAGCTTACTTATATTATTAGAACCGAGGAACACACTGTATTTAGTGGCGCGGTATCTATGGGTAACCCGCATTGCGTACTAGAAGTTGACGACGTAACCACCGCGCAAGTTGATATATTGGGGCCATTGCTTGAAAACCACGAACGCTTTCCGCAAAAAGCGAATATTGGTTTTATGCAGGTTGTATCGCAAGAACACATTAAATTAAGGGTATGGGAGCGAGGCGTTAACGAAACCCTAGCCTGTGGCACAGGCGCATGTGCAGCAATGGTTATTGGTCATATGCAAAATAAGTTATCAACAACCGTTCAAGTAGATTTACCAGGCGGTAGCTTGCAAGTACGTTGGAGTGGCGAAGGTCACCCTGTACGCATGACAGGCCCCGCAGAGCACGTATTCGACGGACAAGTAGCGCTATGAGCGAGCTAAGTAAAGAACAGGTTATTGATTACTTGCAGCAACATCCTGATTTTTTGGTTCAACACCCGGAGCTACTCGCACAACTTGAGCTGCACCAACAAGCTCAAGGTGCAACGTCGCTGGTACATATTCAGCAACGCCAATTACGCGAGCACAACACGCTTTTAAAAAGCCAAATAGACGCGATGAGCAAGCATGCAACGCAAAACGAGCTTGTATATCGTTTGTTTAGCCAGTGCCATCGCCAGCTTTGGAATCATGACGACTTTGATACGCTAGCAAATAACCTGCGCAATATAATTTGCTCAAGTGAAGATGTTAACGACTGCAAATTAGTAAAATATAATCCCGAATACGACGAACTTATTGCACATCGCCTTACCCATTCTGGGCATTATTTAGGGCGTATTAATCAGCAAGAACGCGAACAATTATTTAGTGAAGATACACAATCTGCTGCTATTTATTTAATTGGCGACACTACACACCCTATCGCTATTTTGGCCTTTGGTAGTAATAACGTAAACCACTTTGAGCCCGCTCAAGATAACCTTTTTGTACTCGACTTTATAAACGCATTACACCTGCGGTTACAAAAACTAGCATGAGTGACGATGCGCCTAATATTACTCAATTAAGCGATAACTGGCGCACACCCATAACGCTATTTAGCGATTATTTAAAGTTCGAAAAACAATATTCAGCACACACCGTAAACCAATATGTAAGCCAACTTGGTTTTGCAGCCCTCTATTTTAGTAAATTATGTGACGACTGGTTTGGCGTGCAAGGCGAGCATATTCGCCGCTACAGCATGGCGCTGCGCTCAAAACAATTAAGTGGGCGTACTATTAGTTTAAAGCTCAGCTGCATTCGCAGTTTGTATAAGTTTTTAAAAGCAAAAAACATTGCCGAGCAATCGCATTATCATAATCCTGCTGTGGGTATAAAAGGCCCTAAGTTTGCAAAACCTTTACCTAAAAATCTCGATGTAGATCAAATGGCCCGCTTGCTCGAAATACCCGACGACGAGCCTCTCGCAATTAGAGATAAGGCAATGATGGAGTTAATGTATTCATCAGGGCTGCGTATTAGTGAGTTAGTTGGCGCTAATATGCAAGATATTAGTGCCGCTAATGGCGAAATTTTAGTGCGTGGTAAAGGCAATAAAGAGCGATTAATTCCGGTGGGTAAAAAAGCGTTAGACGCATTAAAAAAATGGCTCACAATACGCCCTCAATTTACAAAGCCCGATGAAATAGCAGTATTTTTAAGTAGCCAAAAAAATCGTATTTCGATTCGCCAAGTGCGCCTACGCATGCAAGAGTGGGGAATAAAACAAGGCATTAGCTCGCAGGTTCACCCGCATAAGCTGCGCCACTCGTTTGCGTCACATATTTTAGAATCATCTGGTGATTTACGCGCCGTGCAAGAATTACTAGGGCACAGCAGTTTGTCGGCTACACAAGTGTATACGCATTTAGATTTTCAACATTTAGCCAAGGTGTACGACAACACTCACCCTCGCGCAAAAAAACGAACTGATTAGGAAAATAAATATGATCCGATTTAATCGTGCTATTAAGCCATTTTCTGTCATGAGCTTTGATTTAGACGACACGCTATACAGCAATCACCCTATTATAAAAGCAGCCGTTAAAGCCCAACAAAATTATTTAAACGCGCTACCGGGCTATCAAGAGCAAGGTCCAAAGTACTGGCAACTATGTCGCGAACTTGCCGTAATACAAAACCCAGATCTCGCAGATGATGTAACTAAATGGCGCAAACACACCCTACGTTTAGCGCTTTCTAAACTTGGGTTTACCGCAGATGATGTAGAGCGCCATGCAAATGCCGCCTATAACGCCTTTGCCGATGCGCGCAGCAACATAGTCGTAAGCGATGACGTACTAAACTTACTAGATAACCTAGCCAAACACTTTACGCTTGTTGCGATTACTAACGGTAACGTTGAAATTGAACGCTTTAACTTACACAACAAATTTGAGCTAGTATTACAAGCAGGTATGCACGGTAAAGCAAAACCTCACAGCACCTTATTTGATAAAGCAGCCACACATTTAAACGTTGCTAAAAGTGAAATTTTACACATTGGCGATAGCCTAGACACCGACGTACAAGGCGCAAATAATGCCGGTTGCCAATCGGTATGGTTAAACGATCAAGGCGCCAATTATGCTTATAAAGGGCTGGCTGATATTGAAATAGTCAACATCCACGCCTTAACGCACTTTATTAAATAATACCAATTGCATTAAATAAGTGTTCTATTATAGCGCTAAGAAAATAGCACAATAACAAGGCGAAAATTGTGACATATAGTTGTTCTATATAAATAATTTTTAACGCAGTTAGTGAGTTATTTAATGCAATAAAATGATCATGTTTTAATAAAATTGGTATAAACTCGTTTAAAAATAAGAGGTCACAATGAGCCACTATACCAAGCTAATCACCTTGCTATTAATTGGCTCGCTTAGCCTTAACGCTTATTTATTATGGCCGCAGCCTGCGTTAACTACACCACAAAAAACGCAAAGTGCCCAGCAAAGCATATCGCCTAAACAACAAAATACGTTACTAAATACGGCAAAGCAGCAATTTAAACAACACCAATTTGAAGCCGCACTTAGTAGCTATCAACAACTCAAAAACAGCAATCCAGAGAGTGCAAAAAACCTTTATTCATCGTGGCTGATACAGCTTAAAACATGGCTAAATAGCAATTTATTACTCAGCGAATCGCTTCTCAATGCGCTATTAAATAACAGCCCTTACAACGTAGAAATACTTAATTTACAGGTTGAGTATTTAATAAATAGCGAGCAAACACAAAACGCCATTATTGCTTTATTTGAGCTGAATTCATTACTACCTGCTGATCAGCAAAACAACGTAAATACACGTTTAAATACGCTCACTAAAAACGAATTACACACATTAACTGAGCAACAAAATTGGCAAGCTATTATTGAGCAAACACAAATTTGGCTTGATTATAAAAGCGATAACGCGCAGTTTTTATATCCGCTTGCGTACGCCTACTTTCAGCAAGGCGATTTAATTAGTGCACAAGCAACGCTTGATCGAATGCCAAACCAGCACAATCTAAAAAGCCAAGTGCAAACACTGCAAGCTATGATCAATAAAGCACAATCGCAAGACGACTTTGTTGCTTTAACGCCTTACGGCGCGCATTACTTAATAAACACCGAAATAAATAACAATCTATCGACCGAACTAATGATTGATACAGGCGCAAGCATCACCTCACTACCTACAAGTATAATTGAGCAAATTTCGCCACAACCTTTGTATTTAGGCGATGTAACGGTAAACACAGCTAACGGTCAAATTGTTGTAAAACGTTATCAAATTGAATCGTTTAAAGTGGGCTCGCAAATTATTTATGGTTTTGAAGTGTTGAGCATTGAAAACACACGCGGACAAGGTTTGCTAGGGATGAACTTTTTATCGCGATTTAAATTCAATATAAATCAGCAAACAGATGAGCTAGAGTTGAGCGCTAAATAATTAAAAATCCAAAGGTAACACATGACACTAAATAACTATTTAAAAGCACTTGCTGAAAACCCAAAAAGCATTCAATTTACCGATACAATGGCTGTTATTGAAGCAAATTACGACTTTACTGCATGTGGCTTTAATAACCATGGATTACTTAGCGCTGCGAGTGAGAACAACGGCTCATGTAAAATTTTTGCGTTTGCTAAATTAAACGATTTAAGTAAACAAAATACGTTGGATTGCTTTGGTAAGTTTTACCGAGAAGACGTGCTGCAAAACCCTAAAGGTGATGATCACATGAACATTCGCACCTTTATGTTAGCGCCAGAGACAACGCCATTCTTAGGTATTACCTTTGAAGGCGAGCCACTAAAAGCAAAATAGTCAGCAAAAATTAAAGCGGCTTTTCCATAAAATAGCGCGTACCAGAGCGCGGATAATTATTAAGTTGATACTTAACACTATAACCGCGCTTTTCATAAAAGGGTTTTGCTTGAAAATCTAGCGTATCAAGCTGAGCGGTCGTTGCACCTAGTTCAATAGCTGATTGTTCAAGTGCCGTTAGCAACTTATCTGCAAGCCCTTGACCTCGCGCTACATCGCTACACCAAAGCCAACTAATCATCAGCCAATTTCCAAATACACACCCACTAATACCGGCAACAAGCTCGCCTTGCTCATCTGTAAATTTATAGCCTAATGGCACTCTTTGCGCATCAAAATGCTGGGCATTAAATTCAACCATTTTTGTGCGAAGCGCTGAGTTTAACGCGTCGGTATTATCTGCTTTTAATTGATACATGTTCCGCCCTTAAAGGAGCAGATACTAGCAAACTAGTTCTATCAATACAGGTTGTTTTTACCGTAAGGTACTTCGAGCATATTACTGCCGGTTTTTTCGGGCTGTCCGCACATTTCGTCGTAAGCGCTTGTTTGGCGCAGTACCATTCCCGCATAGGCTATTTTATCAAAACGCTTTTGAACATGCAGTGGGCTTAGCGCTCTTAAAAACTCACCGCTGTCTTCTGTTACATAGTATTCAACGTTATTAATCATTACTGATACTTGATAAAGCGCCATATCTAACGAGTGAACAATGACTTTTTGTAGCGGCTCGTGCTTTTTTAACTGTGAAAATTTAATACCCATCTTGATTACCTTTTTATATTTAACCTGAGTTCAGGTTATTTAACATTATCGATACGCAGCTTTGCTATAATCACGATCAAATTTTTATTAGCCGCTGGCGTCACACGTTATGAGCACAAAAATCCGACTCGCTAAATATATTGCCCATGCAGGTATTTGTTCTCGTAAACAGGCATCGCGTTTAATTGATGAAGGTGTTGTGACTGTAAATAATCGCCCAGCGAATCATATAGATCACGTTGATGAGCAAGACATTGTAATAGTGAACGAAAAAGAAATTAAAGGTGCTGCCGATTTAGTTTATTTTGCGTACCACAAACCAGTAGGTATTGACTGCAAATTAAATATTGATGACCCTGCCAGCCTTATTCACCATTTGCCCACACTCACCCGCGTTTACCCTATTGGTCGATTAGATAAAGACTCTCGCGGTTTGCTTATTTTGACCAACGATGGGGATTTTTGTAATCAACTAATACATCCTGACTTCCACCAGTCTAAACATTATTTAGTCACCGTAAATAAGCCTTTAGACGATGCTTTTTGTAAAAAAATGGCAGCAGGCGTACCCGTTGATAAACACATAACCCTGCCTTGTGAAGTAAATAAAATAGCCAGCAATCAGTTTAGTATTGTTTTAAAACAAGGGCTAAACAGACAAATACGTAAAATGGCGCATTATTGCGGATATAAAGTAATTGATTTATTTAGAGTGCAATTTAGTGACCTCACCCTTTCAAAACTAAACCTACCTGAAAACCAATATATACAAATTAATAAAAACGATATTTCAAAAATCTAATACCAAGTCACTTAATTACATCTCAAAAAGTTAAAAATAAACTTGCAATTACAGATTACAGGTGTAGTCTTTAATTAAAGATTACATTTGTAGGCAATAGCATGATTGAGTTATCAAAAGCAGAGTTTGACGTGCTCGACGCACTTTGGATTAACTACCCCGCCACCGCGAGCCAAATAATTGAGCGCTTAAGCGACGATAAGCAATGGCACGAAAAAACCATTAAAACCCTACTAGGTCGACTAGTAAAAAAAGGCGCACTTACATTTGAAAAAGAAGGTCGTCAGTATATTTATATGCCGTGTATGGAGCGCGCCGACTACACCTTAAAAGAAAGCCAAAACTTTATTGAGCGCTTTTTTAGTGGACGTATTGCGCCACTTGTAAGCGGTTTTGCTAAATCGGAGCAGCTTTCTCAGCAAGATATAAACGAGCTTAAAAAAGTTATAGATGACTGGGAAAAAAACCAAAAGTAAGGGATTAACATGGTTATTCAAACTGGTTTTAATTGGTTGATTGAGCAGCAATTACTATTAAGCATTTTGTTTTGTGGATTTATTTTACTCGAGCGATTTGGTTTAAAAGCCCTTGGCTCGCGGTTTGTATATAAATTAGCATGGCTATTACCTGCGGCATTGGTGATTGCTAATTTACCAAATGCGATTAAACCACTGCAAAATAGCAATATTAGCCATTACTTAATCACCCCTAACCAGCCTTTTACACATGAAATGGGTATTAGCTGGGCGCTCATGTATGTACTTATTACCGCAGGGTTATTAATAGCTAGTTTTATTACACATACCCGTTTTGTTAAAAGCCTGCAGTTAACTGAGTTAACACAATTTGAAGGCACTCTTACCGCTGATGTTAAAACTTATACCAGCCAACATGTAGCCACGCCAATGGTGGTCGGTATTTTAAACAGCAAGCTGGTGTTACCGAGTAACTACAATACCCAGTTTGATAAAGCCACATTAGCGCTTATTTTAGAGCACGAAAACGTACACATAAAACGCAAAGACAACCTAACAAACGCACTTATGTTACTACCTACTATTTTACTTTGGTTTAACCCACTAGCTTGGTTTTGTTACGCAAGCATGCGCCGACTACAAGAGCTGACTTGTGATGAACGGGTACTTAGCAATAAAACCACACAACAACATATTTTATATAGCAAAGCCTTAATAAACTGCGCGGCAAATGCGCCCACAGGACTTATGGCTTATTCACACTACGGAGATAAAAAAACCATGTTACAACGACTAACTAATATAAAACACAGTGGGGAGCGTTCAAAGCTTGCTAAAGGTGGCTTATTACTTGTAGCCGCAAGTATGCTAAGTGGATTAGCGATTGCAAAGCAACCAGAGGCAATGACTAAAGAGGATCACATTTCACCGACAATGCGTATTGAACCCCTTTATCCAATACAAGCAGCTCAACAAGGCATCAGCGGCTCAGTGGTATTAAAGTACGATATAACTCCCAATGGTGAAACCGCTAATGTTTCTGTTGTTAGTGCAAAGCCTGAAGCCATATTTGACCGTGAAGCTAAAAAGGCGCTAAGACAGCTGTCTCTTGATCACAAGTCTGGCTCAAGAGATTTTGCTAAATCGTAGCCTTCCAGGATGGCTTGTAACTTAAGC